>NZ_JBHRUG010000001.1:0-153639 GCF_042646605.1 Litchfieldella rifensis
CCTCACCGGCCTGTGGGCCTGCATGCAGAGCCAAACCCCATTCGATTCCTCGTTGCTCTTCAGCGATGAGCATATGAACGCTTGAGTCGAAACGGAGTATCTACCCGGTGGCTTCGTTCCTGCCAGAGAGGCTTTGTTCAGCCGATCACTGGCCATTGAATCGCAGATGAAGCCTCTCCTGCACGGGTGGCTTCGCTCAGCGCTCTACCCGGCCAAGCACCGCCGCCGGGCTGCTAATGGCGTCGTCATTGCCACCCGCAACAAGCCGCACAAAGGGCATGCGCCCAAGCCCTCTGCCATGGGGTGATGACTTGGTCGCAGTGTGACTCGGAACTATCAGCAAAGGCCGCCTTGCTACACTCTGGTATGAGCTTCCTTGGCACTCTACCAGGACATGACAATGCGCCAGCGGGTCCGTTACCTGACGACTTCGGACCGTGTCCATCTGGCCTGGGCGGAGACTGGCAGCGGGCCGACGCTCGTCAAGCCTTCAAACTGGTTGACTCATCTCGAATACGATTGGGAAAGTCCTGTCTGGCGGCACTGGATGAGCTTTCTCGGAGAACATTTCCGCTTCATCCGCTACGACGAGCGTGGCAGCGGGATGTCGGACTGGCATATCGGCGACCTGTCTCCGGCACGCTGGCTGGAAGATCTCACATCCGTGATCGACGAGGCTGGTGTCCGAGCACCTCTGATTCTGCTAGGCATATCCCAGGGGGCAGGCACCGCCATCAGCTATGCTGCCAGTCACCCCGAGCGCGTTTCACAACTGATCTTGTACGGCGGCTATGCTCGCGGCTGGGCACAGCGAGGCAACCCGGACACGGAACAATTTTACCGCGCGATGTTGGAGCTGATGCGCCACGGATGGAGCAGTGACAATCCAGTGTTCCGTCAGGTCTTTACCTCGCGTTTCATTCCTGGCGCCAGCGAGGTACAGCTCGGCTGGTTCAATGACCTCTGTCGCCGAACTACCAGTGCGGAAATCGCTGTGAAGCTGCTGGAAGCTCGAGGTGGGATGGCTGTCACGGGGCTGCTTCCGATGATCCGAGTGCCGACGCTGGTACTCCATGCACGTGAAGACGACGTGGTGCCAGTTGAGGAGGGACGGCTGATCGCCTCTGAGATTCCCGACGCATCTTTTGTCGAACTCGACTCTCCCAACCATATTCTCCTCGAGCATGAACCAGCATGGCAGACTTTCCAGGACAGAGTGCTCGAGTTCACCGGCCTGAGACACGGCCACACTCCCCCGCTCACTGACCTATCTCGTCGCGAACGTGAAATCTTCGATGGGATCACTGCAGGCCTGACCAATGCCCAGATTGCTGAACGCTTGCATATCAGCGAAAAGACCGTTCGCAACCACGTATCCCATCTATTCGACAAGCTCGGTGTCCGAAGCCGTGCCCAGGCTATCGTTCTGGCACACGATCAAGGGTTTTACGACTGACCGGGACAAATGTCCCAAGTCTAGCCTGGAAAGAGGATAAAAAAGGGCACTTTTCCTATTTCGCAGTACCACTTTGCGAGCCAAGATATCGGGATAGGTTCCCAATAAGGTAGCAAAGCAAATAAAGAGTGACTTTCCTGCTGTAACGGGGAGTGGAGGTCGACAATGGCAACGACGCACTCAATTGCAGGAGGGGGCAATCTACGCCTCCATGTGCGCGAATGGGGCAATGCTGCCGGTATCCCGATTCTTTTCATTCATGGGTGGTCTGGAAACCATTTGGTCTGGAGGTACCAGTATGAAAGCCCGCTCGCCGACGAGTTTCGGCTCGTGGCGTTGGATTTACGCGGCCATGGAATGTCCGATGCTCCGCAGGAGGCTCAACACTATTGCGATGCCCAACTCTGGGCGGATGACATTGCTGCCATCATCGAAGAACTGAATCTCGATCGGCCAATATTGGTTGGATGGTCATACGGTGGCTTCGTCATTGGTGATTATTTGCGCGCTTATGGGCATTCTGCCATTTCCGGAGTGAATTATGTCGGTGGTGGAGTGATATTCAATGAATCAGTTTTGAGTACACTTTTCGGACCCGGTTTTCTAAGACATGTGGAAGGAGCGACACAGCCGGACTTGCCGACCAACATCGAGGCAATGCGACAATTCGTGCGGGAATTAGTCGCCAGCCCCATGACGGAAGAGGACTTTGAATATGCACTGGCGTTCAACATGATCGTTCCCGCCGAGGTGCGAGCGGCCCTACTGGCACGAGAGATCGATTCCGACGATGTGCTCCTGGACATGAAGGTGCCTGTACTCGTGACACAGGGTGAAGAAGATCAGCACGTCTTACCCGCCATGGCAGAGCACATCCTGCGGGTTTGTCCAACCGCGACGGCTTCTTGGTATGAAGCGGTTGCTCACATGCCGTTCATGGAGAGTCCTGAACGGTTCAATACAGAACTGGCGGAATTCGCACACGGCGCACAATAACGATCCGACGCGATGGCAGCCTGCAGGAGAAATGATCGCGTCGTCATGCAAGAGTAACTTGGCCGATCAATTCGCGCCTAGCCATGGCCTATGCCACGGGTCGGCGACTATTCGCAGAATAGTTGACGTTCCGCCACGGGGCTGCTCTCGACCATCCGCACCACGCTGCCGACCACGATCAGACAGGGCGACGGCAGTGGTTGCGCGGCCAGCTTTCCCGGCATATCCGCCAGGGTGCCGGTGAGCGACTGCTGCTCGGGCAGGCTGGCATTGGCGACGAGCATCATCGGCCAGTCGCTGGGGAGCCCGGCGCGGCGCAGGCCGGCGCAGATGGCATCGACCTTGGAGAGGCCCATGTAGAACACCAGGGTCTCATCCTGACGGGCCAGCGATGCCCAGTCGGGTTCGCCGCCGTCGCGGCACAGCTGGGCGGTGATGAAGCGTAGCTGCTGGGCGTGGGCGCGGTCGGTGAGCGGGATCCCCATGGAGGCGGTGGCGGCCGAGGCCGCGGTGATACCCGGAACGATATGCGCCGGTACACCGGCTTCCGCCAGCGCGGCGAGTTCTTCGCCCATGCGCCCGAAGACGCCGGGGTCGCCGCCCTTGAGTCGCACCACCGACTTGCCCTGCCCCGCCAGTTCGACCAGCAGGGCACCGATTTCGGCCTGGGGCACGCTGTGATGGCCGCGGGCTTTGCCCACGTAGTAGCGCTCGCGCCCGGCGGGAATCAGCGCCAGCACCTCATCGCCGACCAGACGATCGTAGACCACGGCATCGGCTTGCTGCAGCAGCCGCGCGGCCTTGAGGGTCAGCAGTTCCACATCGCCGCTGCCGGCGCCGACCAGATAGACGTTGCCGGGGCGGCAGTCGCCGCGCCGTGGCAGCCGGGCGCCGCCATCCGCGAGATCATCGTTGCCCTTGAGGCTAGCAAGATAGCGGGCAGCGCCCGCACTCAGGCGAGCCAGCGCCCCGCTCAGGCTGACCAGCGTTTCAGGCAACCTCGGTTTCCAGCTTCTTGTCGGAGCGCGCATGGCGACCTTCCTCTTCGAGCAGTGATTTCAATTCGGGGATGCAGGAGCCGCACTGGGTGCCACAGGCAAGCCGGGCGCCCAGCGCCTCGACGCTGGTATCGCCGCCGCGGATGGCCTCGACGATAGCCTTCTCGCTCACCTGGTGGCAGCTGCACACTAGCGGGCCACTATCGGCTTCGCCGGAATCGCAGCCGGCCAGCAGACGGCGGCGTATCCCGTTACCCAGGCTCGCCTCGGCGAAACGCTCGTCGAGCCAGGCCAGGCCGGGCAGCTCGGCGGGAGGCGCCACCATCAGCCACCAACGCAGGCGGCCGTTCTCGATGCCGGCGGCGCGTAGCCGGCCACTGGCCGGGTCGTCGCACCAGAGTGTCGGTGCCACCGGCAGCCATTGCTGGACCCAGGCCAGCCAGTCGTGGGAGTCGTCGCCGGGCTGGCCGCCACCCAGTTGCCAACGCTGGCAGTTGGCCAGCGGTATCCGTGTCCAATACTCGGCTTCCTCGCGCCAGCCGCGGTCGCTCGGCAGGTCCGCCGCCACCAGCAGGGTGGCTTCCCAGCCGATGTCGAGCGCAGCCAGCGAGACGGCGCCGTGCTTGGATTCGGGCTGCCCGGAAAGCGGGTCGAGGTGCACCTCGAGCAGGCTCCCCATGCGTGCCTGACCACTGAAGCGGTCGGTCCAGTGCATCGGCACGAAGACTTCGCCACGGCGCTGGCCCGTGGAGAGGCGCACTCGAGCCCGGTATTCGCCGTTGGGACTGGTCAGTCTCGCGAGCTGCTGATCACCAACGTTGAAGGCCACGGCATCGTCGGGATGCACTTCGATAAAGGGTTCGGCGCGGTGGTTCATCAAGCGCGGGGCCCGACCGGTACGCGTCATGGTGTGCCACTGATCGCGCACCCGCCCGGTATTGAGACGCAACGGACGGGCCTCGCTCAGGGCCTGGGCCGGCTCCTGCGGACGCACCGCGACCAGCCGCGCACGCCCGTCCGCGGTCGCAAAGTGGCCATCCCCGAACAGCCGGGCGGTGCCCCCCGGCGTCTGCGCCGTCACCGGCCACTGAATCGGTGTCAAAGCGTCGTAGGCGGTGCGGTCGAGTCCCGCAAGGCCGGCGATATTGAACAGCCGAAAGCCCTCGCCCCGATTGTCGAGGGAGGGGTCGAGAGAATTCTCGAAACCGGAGAGCCGCGCGTGTTCGTCGAAGATCTCGCACGGCTCGGCGTACTCGAAGGCCTCGCCATAGCCGAGGCGCCGGGCGACCTGGGTCATGATCCACCAATCGTGGCGCGCCTCGCCGGGCGGCGGCAGCAGGCCACGCTGGCGAGAGATGCGCCGCTCGGAGTTGGTCACGGTGCCGTCCTTTTCCGACCAGCTCGAGGCCGGCAGCACGATATCGGCATAGGGCAGCAGGTCGGTGTCGGCGACGCACTCGGAGACGATCACCAGCGGGCACTTCGCAAGCGCGGCGCGTACCCGATTGGCGTCGGGCAGACTGACCGCCGGATTGGTGGCCATCACCCACAGCGCCCTGACCTCGCCGCGCTCGATGGCCTCGAACAGGTCCACGGCCGTGTGGCCGGGGCCTGGCGGCAAACGCGGCGTCAGGCTGTCGGTGGTCCAGAAGCGCGTCATCCGGTCGATGGCACCCGGGGTATGGTAATCCATGTGCGCCGCGAGTTGATTGGCCAGGCCGCCGACCTCGCGGCCGCCCATGGCATTGGGCTGGCCGGTGATGGAGAACGGCCCGGCACCGGGCAGGCCGATCTTGCCGCCGGCCAGGTGGCAATTGATGATCGCATTGCACTTGTCGGTGCCGCTGCTGGACTGGTTGATGCCCTGCGAGTAGAGCGTCACCACATGCAGTTGGCTGGCGAACCAGTAATAGAAGGTTTCCAGGCGCTCGGGGTCGACGTCACAGGCGGCGGCGATCGCTTCGATATGGGTATCGTCCTCGCGGGCCGCGGCCAGGGCTTCGTCCAGCCCCTGGGTATGGCCATCGAGATAGACCCGGTCCAGGCGTCCCTTGGCCGCCATCCACGCCAGCAGCCCGTTGAACAGGCGCGCGTCGCTGCCCGGCCGCACGCCAAGGTACAGATCGGCGATCTCGCAGCTGTCGGTGACGCGCGGGTCGATGACCACCACGCGCATCAGCGGATTGCGCTGCTTGGCCGTGCGCAGGCGCTGGTAGAGCACCGGGTGGTTCCAGGCCAGGTTGGATCCCACCAGCACCACCAGTTCAGCCTCTTCCAGGTCCTCGTAGCTGCAGGGCACGGCATCGGCACCGAAGGAGCGCTTGTAGGCGGCTACCGCCGAGGCCATGCACAGCCGCGAGTTGGTGTCCAGATGCGGCGTGCCGAGGAAACCCTTGAACAGCTTGTTGGCGACGTAATAGTCCTCGGTGAGCAACTGGCCGGACAGATAGGCCGCCACCGACGCATCGCCATGGGCCTGGCGCGTCCGAGCGAGGCGTGTGGCCACGGCGTCCAGCGCCGTGTCCCAGTCGACCTCGACACCATCGACCCGCGGGCGTGTCAGGCGCCCCTGGCGGCCTAGGGTCTCGTGCAGCGCCGAACCCTTGACGCACAGCCGACCGTAGTTGGCTGGGTGGTCGCTATCGCCGGCCACGGCGGTCAGGGTATCGCCTTCCACCGACGCCATCACGCCACAGCCGACGCCACAGTAGGGACAAGTCGTTCGGGCCTGGTGCATGGCGGGCTCCTAACTTTCAAGAATAAAAAAGCGAACGGGAAACAAAAAACGCCCACCTTCGGCACCACTCAGGGCCGAAACTGGACGTCGTCGTCTTTCCAGGGTCGCGGAGCCTACGCTGGCTCCTTGGTGACCCTGCTATGTCATATGGCTAGCAAGCGGTATGCCAGGTTTCCTTCCAATGGCTCGGCAAGCCCGTAACGACAGGCGGGTACAAGCCAAGTGCGGCCGTCAGGCAGGCCCTGAATCTCCCCCTTGCCCCACGACAATCGCACCATGACATGGCAGAGAGGCACATCACGCACCACGCTGATGCAGCCTTCCGGCCGATCGGCACTTGACCGAAGGATGGTCATGCCACCCTCTGAGGCGCGCCAAATGCCCACTTTTAGTGCAAAACCACCAGCCGGTGCCGCCAAATGGAACATTCCTTGCAAGGGCCAAGGCAGTCGCTAAACCGATAACCGTGAGCCAACGCCATGCCACCACCATTGAAAGTTCTGTTGGTCGACGATGAGGTCGTGCGCGCCGCCATGGTCGAGGAAGCCCTGATGAGCGAAGGCCATCAGGTGATCTGTCACTTGAAGCACCCCGCGAGCCTCAACGAGATGGTCGCCCGCCATCAGCCGGACGTGGTGATCATCGACATGGAGTCCCCCGACCGCGACACCCTGGACAGCATGTCGCTGCTCAACCGCGAGAACCCACGTCCGGTGGTGTTCTTCGCCGACCAGCATGATCCCGACACCATGCAAGCGGCGCTCAAGGCCGGGGTCAGCGCCTATGTGGTCGACGGCCTGGTGCAGAGTCGGGTCAAGACCATCATCGAGGTTGCCATCGCCCGTTTCGATGCCTTCCAGTCGCTGCGCAGCGAACTCGACAAGGCTCGCAACCAGCTCAGCGAACGCAAGCGCATCGAGCGCGCCAAGGGCCTGCTGATGAAGCACCAGAGCTGCGATGAAGAGCAGGCCTATCGCATGCTGCGTAAGATCGCCATGGACCGCGGTCAACGTATCGCCGAGGTGGCCAATAGCGTCATCGATATTCTCGAACGTCTGGAGAAAGGCCTATGAATACGCTGCAAACGGCGGAATTGGAGCGTCTGCAACTGGGCTTCGTGCCGCTGCTGGACTGCGCCCTGCTGGTGGTCGCGCGTGAACGGGGCTTCTTCGCCGCGCAGGGGCTGGATGTGGCATTGTCACGCCAGAACGCCTGGTCGACGCTGCGTGACAAGGTCGCCGCCGGCCTGCTGGATGGCGGTCAGATGCTGGCCCCCCTGCCGCTGGCCATGAGCCTGGGCCTGGGACGCGCACCCTGCGACACCCTGGCGCCGATCATTCTCAGCCGCAACGGCAATTCCATCACCCTGTCCCGGGTGCTGGCGGAGGCCAGCGGCGCGCACTTCCAGGACGAACCGGCCGAGAGTGCACAGGCGCTGGGCGCCTATCTACGCCACCAGACTCCCGCACGGCGTCCCTGCCTGGCCATGGTCTATCCGCACTCCTGCCAACACTATCAGTTGCGACAGTGGCTGGAACTGGGAGGGATCGATGCCGACCGGGACATCGATCTGGTGGCGCTGCCGCCGCCCCGCATGGTCGAGGCCATGCAGGCGGGCAAGATCGATGGCTTCTGCGTCGGCGAACCCTGGGGCACGTTGGCGGAGTACCGCGAGGTTGGGCGCATCGTCGCCACTGGCGTCCAACTCTGGCCCGGTTCTCCCGAGAAGGTCCTCGGCGTGACGCGCTCCTGGGCGAAACGCTATCCGGCCACCCTGATACGCCTGATTCGCGCCTTGGTCGAGGCCAGCCAGTGGTTGCAAAGCGCCCCCCAGCACCGCTACCAGGCACGCGACTGGCTGGCCCTGCCGCCCTACCTCGATCGGTCGGTCTGCCATCTCGAATACCTGCCGCTGGATGAGCCGCGACTCGCGCAACGCATGTTCGGAAGGGACGTGCTACGCCCCGATGCTGCCTCCGCTGGCCACTTCGCCGAGCAGGTGGACCAGCATATGCGGACGCTGGGACGCCGCCTCGATCGCGACACCCTGAACGAGTGCTACAGCCCCGTGCATTTCGATGCTGCCTCGCACCACTAGTGTGCAGCCTCTCTTCCCAACCGGGGCCATCGGCAAATGCCGCGCCATTCACACATAATTGAAAGTAAAAGGAAAAAGTAAAAAATAGCGGCACATGGCCGGCTCCTTGCTGAACGTAGAACATCATGGCGATCAACGGCGATCGCCTCACCAAGACACGGCGAAGACGTCTCCACACTCCCATCCACTCGATTGGGGAAGTGTCGAGGCGTCTTTTTTTGGCGAGCCATTTCTTGTGAAAGGCAACCCGACATGATCCATCGACACTCCACCTATCACCAGCAATTGCCGCGGGATGAGCGCCTGCTGATCATCGGCAACGGCATGGCGGGTCACCGACTGCTGGAGACCCTGCTCAAGAAACCGCAGCGGCCGGCGCATATCACCGTGATCGGTGCCGAGCGGGCCCCGGCCTACAACCGCATCCTGCTCTCGCCGCTGTTGGCCGGCGAGATGGAGCGTCAGGCGCTGACCCTCCACGACGCCGACTGGTACGCCGAGCAGGGCGTCGAGCTGGTCCTCGGTGAGCATGTCGAGAGCATCGACCGCCAGGCCCACCAGGTAACCACCGCCAGCGGTCGCGAGTTCGACTATGACCGCCTGGTGCTGGCCACCGGCTCGCGCCCGGCCATGCCGCCGATTCCCGGTCTAGAGCTGGCCGGCGTCCACGGCTTTCGCAACCTCGACGATGCCGCCGCCCTCACCCGCGCCGCCGAACGGGGTGGCCGGGCGGTGGTGATCGGCGGCGGGCTGCTGGGCCTGGAAGCCGCCGAGGGACTGCGCAAGCGTGGCATGAGCGTGAGCATCATTCAGCGCGACGACCGGTTGATGAATCGCCAGCTCGACATCACCGCCGCCGAGTTGCTCGAAGGCGAGTTGCGTTCCCGGGGCCTCAAGATCGTGACCAACGGGCGGCTGTCCCGCCTGGAGGACGATGGCCAGGGCCATGTCCGTGGCGCCTGGCTGGAGGATGGCCGCTTTCTCGCCGCCGACTGCGTGGTGGTGGCCATCGGCATCACGCCCAATGCCGAACTCGGCCGCAGCTGCGGGCTCGAGATCAACCGCGCCGTGATCGTCGATGCCCACCTGACCAGTTCCGACCCGGCGATCCATGCCCTGGGCGAGTGCTGCGAGTTCCAGGGCCAGACCTATGGCCTGGTGGAACCCATCTGGCGCCAGGTCGAGGTACTGGCCGCGTGGCTGGCCGGCGAGCCGGTCGAGGGTTACATCGAGGCGCCCACCGCCACCAAGCTCAAGGTCAGCGGTGTCTCGCTGTACGCCTTCGGTCCCATCGAAGCCGACGACGGGCATGAGGTGCTGACCTATCACGATCCCCAGCATGGCGACTACCGCCGTCTGCTGCTGCGTGACGACCGCATCGTGGGCGCCGTGCTCTATGGCGATACCGCCGCCGGCCCCTGGTATTTCGAACAATCCCTGGCCGGCAGCAACGTGCAGGCCTGCCGCCAAGCGCTGCTGTTCGGCGCCGGCGACGCCAAACCGCTTCTCGCCACCCCGATCCGTCGCTCGGACATCCCCCTAGAGGAGGAGGCCGCATGAACAAGCCCAATTCCGACAAATCACGGTTGATCATCATCGGTAACGGCATGGTCGGCCACCATCTGGTCGAACAGCTCGTCGAATCCGGTGCGACCGGGTCGTACCGCATCACCGTGTTCGGCGAAGAACGCCATCCGGCCTATGACCGGGTACATCTTTCCGAGTACTTTGCCGGCCGCGACGCCGCCTCACTGGCCTTGTCCACTGCCGACTACTACGCCGAGCACGGCATCGAGCTGTGCCTCCACGAGGCGGTGACCGGCATCGACCGCGACAAGGGCGAAGTCGTCACACCACAGGGCCGCTACGCCTACGACCGCCTGGTGCTGGCCACCGGCTCCTACCCGTTCGTGCCGCCGATTCCCGGCAATGACCGCCCCAACTGCCTGGTCTACCGCACGTTGGACGACCTGGATGCCATTCGTGCCGCCGCGGAACACGCCAACACCGGCGTGGTGGTCGGCGGTGGCCTGCTGGGGCTGGAAGCGGCCAATGCCCTGCGCGGACTGAACCTGGAAACCGCCGTGGTGGAGTTCGCTCCCCGGCTGATGCCCATGCAGGTCGATACGGAAGGTGGCGAGCTGCTGCGCGAGAAGATCGAAGCCCTCGGGGTGCAGGTGCTGACCGGCCGTGCCACCCAGCATATCGAGGATGGGCAGGCGAGTTTTCACCGCATGGTGTTCCAGGACGACAAGGTGCTGGAAACCGACCTGATCGTGTTCTCTGCCGGGATCCGCCCACGGGATGAATTGGCCCGCGACTGCGGACTGGAAATGGGCGAGCGTGGCGGCGTGGTGGTCGACGACCACTGCCTGACCAGTGACCCGGCCATCCTGGCCGTCGGCGAAGTGGCGGTGTGGAACAACAGCGTCTTCGGCCTGGTCGGTCCCGGCTATCAGATGGCCAAGGCCGCTGCCGCCACCCTGACGGAGGGTGAGCTGACCTTCCAGGGGGCCGACATGAGCACCAAGCTCAAGCTGATGGGTGTGGATGTGGGCTCGATCGGTGATGCCCACGGCGACCGCACGCCCGGCGCCCGGGTGTTTCGCTACCTGGACCAGATCAAGCAGCAATACCGCAAGATGGTCGTCTCCAGCGATGGCAAGAAGCTGCTCGGCGCCATGCTGGTGGGTGACAACAGCTATTACGACACGCTGATGCAGTACTACGATAATGGCCTCGCGCTGCCCGACCAGCCGGAGTGCCTGATTCTGCCCGCCAGTGAGGGGGGCACGCCAACCCTGGGGGCCGATGCCCTGCCCGATACCGCGACCCTCTGCTCGTGCCACAACGTCACCAAGGGCGCCGTCTGCGCGGCCATCGACGCCGGCGCCAGCGACCTGGGCGCGGTCAAGGCCGAGACCAAGGCCAGTACCGGCTGCGGTGGCTGTGCGGCACTGCTCAAGAGCGTGGTCGATCACGAGTTGGAAGCGCGTGGGGTAGAGGTCGACAAGTCGATCTGCGAACACTTCGCCCATACCCGCCAGGCGCTCTATTCCATCGTCCGCGTCGAGGGCATCCGGACCTTCAGTGAACTGATCGAGAAGCACGGTTCTCCCGATACCCGGGGCCTGGGCTGCGATATCTGCAAGCCGGCGGTGGCCTCGATCCTCGCCTCATGCTTCAACGAGCCGATCACCGACGCCGCGCATGTGCCGTTGCAGGACACCAATGACACCTTCATGGCCAATATGCAGAAGAACGGCACCTACTCGGTGGTGCCACGCATCCCCGGCGGCGAGATCACCTCCGACAAGCTGGTGGTGCTCGGCCAGGTGGCCCAGAAGTACCACCTGTATACCAAGATCACCGGCGGCCAGCGCATCGACCTGTTCGGTGCTCGGCTCGAGGACCTGCCCGATATCTGGAGCGAGCTGATCGACGCCGGTTTCGAGACCGGCCATGCCTACGGCAAGTCGCTGCGCACCGTGAAATCCTGCGTCGGCAGCACCTGGTGCCGCTACGGCGTGCAGGACAGCGTGGGCATGGCGATCCACCTCGAGAATCGCTACAAGGGGCTGCGTTCACCGCACAAGATCAAGTTCGCCGTCTCCGGTTGCACCCGCGAATGCGCCGAGGCCCAGAGCAAGGACGTCGGCGTGATCGCCACCGAGAACGGCTGGAACCTCTATGTGTGCGGCAACGGCGGCATGCGTCCACGTCATGCCGAGCTGTTGGCCACCGACCTCGATGACGAGACCCTGGTGAAATACATCGACCGCTTCCTGATGTTCTACGTGCGCACCGCCGATCGTCTGCAGCGCACCTCGGTATGGCGCGAGAACCTCGAAGGCGGCCTGGACTACCTCAAGGAAGTGATCCTCGACGACAGCCTGGGACTGGGCGACGAACTCGAGGCCCAGATGCGGAGCGTGATCGACAGCTACGAGTGCGAATGGGCCAATGCCATCAAGGATCCGGAAAAGCTCAAGCGCTTCCGCAGCTTCGTCAACGATGCCCGCCCCGACCCGGACATTATCGTCACCGAAGAGCGCGGCCAGTTGCGCCCAGCTTGATAGATCCAGGGGGGCGGCTTCAGCTGCGATGAGCTGTGACGGGGACTTGGCATACAAAGCCGACCTTACGGCCGGATCGCGGCTGAAGCCGCTCCTACGAACCCCGCCATAGCGACATGTGGTGGAAATCGGCACACGGCTAATGTAGGAGCGACTTCAGTCGCGATGCCCGGTTCTGCCATCGTCGGAACGCCGCCCGGACTGAAGCCGCTCCTACACGACAAGCAACCGAACAAGACGAGGAGAACCCCGATGAGTACCGCAACCGCACTCCAGACCGAGGCCGACGTGACCTGGCAACCGCTATGTACCAAGGCCGATCTGGTGGCCTTTTCCGGCGTCGCTGCATGGATCGAAACGCCCGAGGGGCCAGCGCAGGTCGCCCTGTTCTACCTCCCTGGCCACGATCCCGAGCTTTACGCACTGGACCATCACGACCCCTTCGCCGCGGCCAATGTGATCGCACGCGGCATCGTCGGCGATCTCAAGGGTAATCCCGTCGTCGCCTCACCGATCTACAAGCAGCACTTTCGGCTCGAGGATGGTCAGTGTCTGGAGGATGAGAACCAGCGACTGCGCACCTGGCCGGTACACTTCGACGGCGATCGGGTAATGATCGCCATCGAAGCACTGTAATGCCCCTTTCCGGCACTATCCGGCCGACCTTTGCTTGGCCGGGTAGCTGCCCTTGCCGAACAGTGCCGATGGTCCACCGTCGGCGATGGAGCGATGTCGGTGGTAGACGAAAACCAGTACCAGCAGAATGAGACCGGGAATATCGGTGGCCAATCCTGGTTTGATCATCAGCAGGGCACAGCCCAGCACCAACAGGCGTTCGTACCAACGCACCCAAGTCACCATGTACCCCTGTATCGTTGAAACGAAGGCCAACATACCGGTCATCGCCGTGAAGATCACCCACACGCCCCGGTACCAGTTCTCCACCTCATACAGTAGCAACTCCGGATTGAAGAAGAACATGAACGGCAGGATTGCCGTGCGCAGGTCATAGGTGAACCCCTGAACGCCGGTACGTATCGGATCGGCCCGAGAAATGGCCGAAGCCGCATAGGCCGCCAGGCCCACCGGTGGCGTGTCATCGGCCAGGATGCCAAAGTAGAAAACGAACAGATGAATGGCCACCATCGGCACGGCGATGCCGACTTCACCGGCCAGGTTGGCAATCACCGGCGCCACCAACGCCGCCATCACGATGTAATTAGCGGTGGTCGGTAACCCGATGCCCAGTATCAATGACGTCACCGCCGCCAAAATCAGCACCAGCCAGATATTGCCCATGGAGAGCACGCCAATGACCTGCGTCAGACCGTAGCCCAGGTTGGTCATGGTGACCATGCCGACGATAATGCCGGCGGCCGCGGTGGCAATGGCAATGGTCGTCATGTTGCGAGCACCCATCTCGAGCCCCTGGAAGACCGCCTTGACGCCCTGCCACAGTCCCGCTGCCACCCCCTCTCTGCTACGTATACCGCGCCAGGTCTCCTGAATCAGGATCAGGACGATCAGCATGGCCAGCGCATTGAGTGCGCTGCGCGCCGGCGTGAGTTGGACCCACATGAGTTCATAGAGCAGAAATGCCACCGGTATCAGATAATGAACGCCTTTGATGAACGTCGGCCAGAACGGTGGCAGCTCGGTCCTGGGCATCCCGGCCAGGTTCAGCTTGAGTGCTTCCAGGTGCACGGTGAACAAGAGGCCGATATACGACAGCAGCGCGGGGACGATGGCATAAAGGATGAGTTGGGAATAGGGAATGTTGAGAAAGGTGGCCATGATGAAGGCCGCGGCCCCCATGATCGGCGGCATCAACTGGCCATTGGTCGAGGCCGCGCACTCGGTGGCGCCGGCCTTGACTGCCGGATAGCCGATCTTCTTCATCAGCGGGATGGTAAAGGTACCCGTGGTCACCGTATTGGCGGTGGACGAGCCGGAGATGATACCGGTCAGCAGGCTCGCCACGACCGCCGCCTTGGCAGGACCGCCGCGGAAGGTACCCAGGCCGCTGTAGGCCAGGTCCACGAAATACTGCCCGGCACCGGCCCGATCCAGCAGCGCCCCGAACAGCACGAACAGAAACACGAAGGATGCCGACACCTGGATGGGCGTGCCCCAGATACCCTCGGTGGTAATGTAGAGCTGCTGGATGATCTGCCGCCAATCGTAGCCGTTGTGCAGAAATATCACGTCGGGCGGGGTCACCGGGATGATGCCGGCGGGACCGGTAACACCATACAGGATGGCGATCCCGGCGATGATCAGCAGGGCGATGCCGACAAGGCGTGACGCCGCGAGCGCCAGGACGATCAACAGGACCGATCCTGCCCATACATCGCGGGTGGTTGGCAGCCCGCCCTGGACCGCGATCAGATTATAGTAGTTGACGACGATATATAACGACGTGACGACCCCGGCAATCGCCAGGAGCCAGTCACTCCAGGGAATGCGCTCGGCGGGCCCCTTCTTGGTCGGATAGGCCAGGAAGGCCAGCGCGAAGCCAAACGCCAGGTGAACGGCTCCCAGCTTCTGCTGGCCGAGCGCACCGAAGTAGGTGGCGTAAAGTTGAAAGAGGCTCCAACCGACCGCAATCAGGACCAGCAACCAGCGCAGCCATGGCCGCTGGGGCACTCGCGCACCGAACTCGCTCGCCTGAACAATACGCTGAGCCTCGGCACGTTCCTTGTCGGTAGTCCCATGGGCTGGCTGTTCGGCCATCGTGCCCTGCTCCCCCGAGCCCGTTCCGAGCCGTTCGCTGCAACCGGCGAACCCCGCTTCCTACGGGGTTCGCCAGGCCCAGTGTTATTCGGACGGTATCAGGTCGTCAGGTACCTCGACACCCTGCTCCTCGTAGAACTTGACCGCCCCGGGATGCAAGGGAATGGGCATCCCCTCGATTCCCTTCTCGACGGTGAAGAACTTGTCCAGGTTGGGATTCTGAACGTCGCTGTAGAAGGTATCCAGATGCTCGTTGAACACCGTGTTCATGAAATTGTAGACGTCGTCTTCGGAGAGCTCTGCCGCAGCACCCAGCATGGCCGTCAAGGTCACCGTCTGCACGTCCTCATCGACACCGGGATAGGTGCCACCGGGAATCGTGAAGGGGGTATAGAAGCCATACTCTTCCTGAAGCTGGGTAAGTTGATCGCCCGAGATCGATAAGACGGTGATCGGTGCCGTCTGTGCCGCCTCGACGATCGCCGCCGACCCCAGACCAACGGTATAGAACATGGCGGCGATCTGGTTATCGCGTAACAGGCCCACTGCATCGCCTGAGCTGCCGCGTACCGCCGCTTGCAGATCGTCGATGGAAACACCGAAAACGCCCATGATATTCATGGCATCCTGCTCGGTACCCGACCCCACATCACCGACATAGACGCGCTTGCCGGCCAGGTCGTCGACACTGTCGATATCGGCATCTTCCCGAGCCAGGATATGGATGGCCTCGGGGTACAGGCCGATCATGCCACGTAGATTCTCTATCTTGTTGTTTTCAAAAGCTTTAACCCCCTCCCCGTTGTAGGCGTAATAGGCAATGTTGTTCTGCATCAGCCCCATCTGCAGGGAGCCCTCGCCGATCGCATTGGCATTGAATACCGACGCGCCGGTGGAGCGCGCGTTGGCGCGCAGTCCGACATCCGCTTCGCTGATGATCTTTGCCATGCCAACGGCGGTGGGGTAATACAAGCCAGACGTGGAGCCGGAGCCGATGGTGATGAAGGTGGCCGATTGAGCCCAAGCCATGGTCGTTGTCAGGATCAGGCCGAAGGCCGCCACCAAGAATCGTTTGCCAAGTTTTAGATTCATTGTTCTACTCCCCGTGGTTGCCTGAATATGGCTATTTCAGGGTGTATAACGTGGATATAGCACTTCTTTTTTAAAGCTAATGGGCGACAGGGGGAAACGCAAATGAGCTCAGTTACCGGTCTGGTCACTGGCCCTACCACCAGCCGCGCCGCCATGCTTAGCCCGACCAAGCGCCCCGCTCCCCCGATGTCCCCGCCACACGTCCGCACATTCGAGGCGGTGTTCATCCAATTGAGCAGAATTAACGTGGAAGTATGACGCTGGCATAATCGGAGCTAGATGGTCATCTTGATGTCATATGTTCTATGAGAGGAGCCTACCGACGACCACGCAAAGACCAGGGAACCGATACTGCGCAGCAACCGACGCCCCTGCATGACAGGCTGTCATATGACCGTAAGGTGTCAGTGCCAGTGTCGACTAAGCCGTCAATCCAAGGAGTGCTCAAGCCGATGGTACGACTCGAAAAGAAAGCCACCCGGCTCTACGTGTTGGATACCAACGTTCTGATTCACGACCCTGCAGCTCTCTACCAGTTCGAGGAGCACGACGTGGTCATTCCGATGACCGTGCTCGAAGAACTCGACAAGCACAAGAACGGCATTCGCGAGATCGCTCGCACCGCCCGGCAGATCAGCCGTACCCTCTCCGACCTGACCAGCCAAGTCAGCTTCGACGAGATCCAAGCAGGGATTCCCATCCCTGGCTCGGTCGGCCCCACTGGCCGCCTGCGCTTCCTGTGCTACCAGGATCTCGTGCCCCTGGACAACATGGAGGACAGCCCCGACAACCGCCTACTGGCGGAAACCTGTCGCCTGCGCGACGATCGCCCCGATGCCTCGGTGATCCTGGTCACCAAGGACATCAACCTGCGTGTCAAGGCCTCGGCGCTCAAGGTGCCGGTGGAAGACTATCTCAACGACCGCGTGTTCTCCGACAACGACGCCATGATCGAAGGCGCCAAGGTCTATGCCGGCGTCGGCCCGGAGGGCGCCGGATTGTGGGAATCGCTGAACGTCGAGGTCAAGGTCGAGCGGGTCAACCATGACATCTTCTATCAGCTCAGGGGCGAGCTACCGACCGACTGGCACGTCGGCATGCTGGTATCCGATAGCGAGAACGGCGCCGACTTCGAGGCCATCGTGCGCGAGCTGACGCCGACCACCGCCTGCCTGCAATTGCTGACCAACTACCGCCATCATGCCGGGGTATGGAGCGTGCACGCGCACGACAGCCGCCAGAACTTCGCCCTGAACCTGCTAATGGACCCGGAAATCGACCTGATCACCATCGCCGGCAGTGCCGGCACCGGCAAGACCTTCATGACGCTGGCGGCGGCGTTTCAACAAACGCTGGATATCAAGCGCTTCGAGCGCATCGTCTTCACCCGGGCACCGATCCCCATGGGGGAGGACATCGGCTTCCTGCCCGGCACCGAGGAGGAGAAGATGTCGCCGTGGATGGGCGCCTTCCACGACAACATGGACAACCTGCTACGTGACGAGAAGGACGGCAGCTCGAGCTGGAGCGATGGTGCCACCCGGTCGCTGATCGGCTCACGCGTACAGATCCGTTCACCGACCTTCATGCGTGGACGGACACTGAACGATACCTTCCTGATCATTGACGAGGCCCAGAACTTCACGCCCAAGCAACTCAAGTCGCTGGTCACCCGTGCCGGCCGCAATACCAAGATCGTGTGCCTGGGTAACGTCGGCCAGATCGACACGCCCTATCTCACCGCCAACACCTGTGGCATGGCAGCGGTGGTCGAACGCTTCCGCAACTGGCCGCATGCCGGCCATATCACCTTGCGTAGCGTCGAACGCTCACGCCTGGCACTGGCGGCCGAAGAACTGCTCTGAGCATTTCCCGCCACCCCATGCGCCCGCCGAATGGCGGGCGCATGCATATCACTTGTGACGGTTGACGGCTTCTTCCAGCAGCGCCTCGCTTTCGCTTCCCGGCCCTTTCTCGAGAATCTTCATGGCATCCGCATACAGGCAAACATGGGTGTTGCAGGAAGCGCAGAACACCTTGTCGTCAGGATTGTGGACCTGGGAAACCCGCATCAGATGGCTGCCGCAATTGGGGCACCCTACCGGCAAGCGGAATTCTTCGGACAAATCATGCATGCGCCCTTATCTCCTTGACGTGGTCCTTTCAGTCTTTGGGACTTGGGCCGAAACTTCAAGCGGCCCTGCGCCCCACAAGCACCTGCCGGTCGTCAGGCGAGGCGACGCAGCACCACGCTGAGGTTGTTGGCCGGCATCTCCACCACCGTCTCCAGCACCAGGCCATGCTGCCCCGCCAGCTCGACCACGGCGTCCAGGTCGCGAATTCCCCAGCGGGAATCGCGCGCCCGCAGATCGGCATCGAAGGCGGCATTGCTTGGCGCGGTGTGTTCTCCACCACGCCGGAAGGGACCATAGAGATACAGCACGCCTCGCTCGGGCAGTCGCTGCCCGGCCTGGGCCATCAGGGCCTGTGTGGCCTCCCAAGACGAGATATGCAGCATATTGATGCATACCAGCGCATCGAACGCGACAACCGGCCAAGGAATACGGGTCACATCCAATGCCACTGGCGGACGCAAATTGGGCAGGCCGGCATGCTCACGCCAGGCGGCGATAGACGTCCGTGCCCGGGAGGCCGGATCACTGGGCTGCCAGACGAGTGCCGGCAAGCCCCGGGCAAAGTGCAGGGCATGCTCGCCACTGCCACTGGCGATCTCCAGCACCGTGCCATGGGCAGGCAGCCACTCGCGCAGCACCTCGAGTATCGGCTCGCGATTACGCGCGGCGGCCGGGCTCGACAGGCGTGCATCGGGCTCGGATGCGGGACCCGGGGTGTCCATGATTCACTCCTTCGCCAAGCGTTGGGCCAGCCAGGGAGCGATATCGGCGACCTGCTGCGGGCACAACGAATGCTGCATGGGGTAGCGGCGGTAGGTGACCTCATAGCCCATCTCGCGGGCGCGTTCGGCACCCGCTTGCCCCAGGTCCTCCGGCACCACCGGATCGAAGCTGCCATGATGGGCCTCGATCACCAGACCACGGTTGGCCTCGTGCGGTTCGATGCTGTCCGCGGTGGCGAAATAGCCGGACAGGACCAGCAGCCCGGCCAATGGCTGCGGATAAGTCAGCGCCGCCTGGTAGGCCACCGCCCCGCCTTGGGAGAAGCCGGCGATGACGATTCGCCGGCTATCGATGCCCTTGGCAATCTGCGCGTCGATCAAGGCGTGTATCCGCTTCGCCGACGCCTTGAGTTGAGCCTCGTCGATCCGCCGTCCCAGGTTCATTTCCAGGATGTCGTACCAGGCCGGCATCATCATGCCGCCATTGATGGTCACCGGCAGTGTCGGCGCATGGGGTAACACGAAGCGCACCGCGAGATCGCTGGGCAGGTTCAGCGCCGGCACCAGCGGCTCGAAGTCGTGACCGTCGGCGCCCAGGCCATGCAGCAGGATGACACAGCTATCGGCAGGTTGGCCGTTGTGGGGCTCGATGACCAGCTCGGAAGGACGACTCATCTCAGGCACTCCTTGAAAGATTTTCGTTACCCTAACGCAAGCCCGTGCCCACGACGAGCCCAAGCTGGCATCGATACCGCCCGGCTTCCTGTCAGAACGGCCAGATCAGCGGGATCAGCGGCAACGCCACCAGCGCGACGAGCATGTTGAGCAGCCCACCCATCCGCAGGTAGTCGCCGAAGCGATAGCCTCCCGGACCATACACCATCAGATTGGTCTGGTAACCGATCGGGGTGATGAAACTCGCCGACGCCGCGAACATCACCGCCACCACGAAGGGCATGGGGCTCACGCCCAGGCTTTCGGCACTGGCGACGACGATGGGAAAGGTGATCACCGCTGCGGCATTGTTGGTGATCAGCGCGGTCAGCAGCGCCACGACAGCGTAGACCACGAACAGCAGCAGCCAGGGATTGCCATCGGCCATGCCCAATGTCGTGGACGCCAGGGCCTGCGCCATACCGGAGTTCTCCAGAGCGGAGCCGAGCCCGAACGACGCAGCGATGGTCAACAACACCTGCACGTCCAGGCTACGCTTGGCAGCACCGATGGTGCAGCAGCCGGTGAGCACCGCCAGCGCCGCCCCGAACATCGCGGCATTGAGCAGGCTCAGCACGCCGAATGTCGCCAGGGCGATCACTCCGATCAGGATGCTCCACGCCAGCCAGGCCTTCTCGTGGATGGGGCGCGCCGCACCGTTGACCTGGCTGATCAGCAGGAAATCACGCGACTGGCGATGGCGTTCGATGAACGGCGGGCGCGCTTCGAGCAGCAGCACATCGGCGGGCTGCAGGCGAATCTGCCCCAGATTGCCGGCCACGCGCTCGCCACTGCGGCATACCGCCAGCACCGCGGCGCCATAGAGGGTGCGGAAGTGCCCCTCGCGGATGCGCTGACCAACGAACTGGCATTGATCCGACACCACCGCTTCGACCAGCCGCCGCTCCTTGAATTCCTTCTCCAGGCTCGACTCGCCATCATGGGAAGGCCTCAGCCCCCGCACCTGTTGCAGCTCCACCGCCGCCGCCGAGGTACCGGCGAACACCAGCCGGTCGCCCCCCTTGAGCTTCTCCCCGGGGCCGACCACGCTGACCACGTTGCCATCACGCTCGATCTCGACCAGGAACAGTTCCTGCAGATGACGCAGGCCCGCCCCTTCCACCGTCTTGTCGACCAGCGGTCCCTGCCGATCGACCTCCATCTCGATGGTGAATTCACGCGGGTTCTCGAAGGCCTGATCGGCACCACGCCGTTTGGGCAACAGCCGATGCCCCACCAGCAGCAGATAGAGGACCCCGACCACGGCCACCGGCACTCCCACCCAGGCGATATCGAACAACCCCATCGCCAGTTCGGGGTAACGATTGGCCAGCATGCCATTGACCACCAGATTGGTACTGGTGCCGAACAAGGTGATGGTGCCGCCGAGGATCGAGGCGAAGCTCAGCGGCATCAAGAAGCGATGCGCGGGGAACGCCATTCGCCGGCTCCAGCTCAACACCGCCGGGATATAAGTCGCCACCACGGGGGTGTTGTTGAGAAAACCGCTCATGCTGGCCACCGGCAGCAGCAGGCGCAGCAAGGCACGCCCTTCGGTCCTCGGGCGCCCCAGCACATAGCGGATGATCAGGTCGATGCCGCCGGTCTCCCGAATGCTCGCCACCAGCACATACATGAAAGCCACGGTGAACAGGCCACTGTTGGAGAACCCGGCCAGCGCCTGCTGTGGATCGATCACCCCCAGTGTGAGCAACAGGATCACGGCACCGAGCAGGATCATGTCGGCACCGATACGAGTGAAGGCCATTAGCGGGAAGACAGCGATGACGACGGCAAGGGCCAACCAGGCATCGAGCGGCATGAGCAATCCATTGGCTATGAGACGAAAGGCCTCATTGTGAACGCCACGAATTATACCCTAAAGTTATTTGTAGAAATTTATCTAGAAGAAAAATATATAAGAGAAGGAAGAAGGAAGAAGGAAGAAGGAAGAAGGAAGAAGGAAGAAGGAAGAAGGAAGGCAGAGCCTGGAGGAAGCGTCCGGAACGCACAAGGCCCGCCGAAGCGGGCCTTGTGGATCGCTACCGGGCGGTAGCGAGCATCTCGTTCGATCAGCGCTTAGCCGATGACCTTGATGTTGGAAGCCTGGAGGCCTTTCTTGCCCTGGGTGACGTCGAAGGAAACCTTCTGGCCGTCCTGCAGGGTCTTGAAGCCGTCAGACTGAATCTCGGAGAAGTGCGCGAACAGGTCGTCGCCGTTGTCTTCCGGAGAGATGAAGCCGAAGCCTTTGGTGTCGTTGAACCACTTGACTGTACCAGTTGCCATTTTCCAATTCCTCAAATAGCAGATGTTAAAACCGGGAATTACCCGAGGTAAGTGGGTAAAACAAGGGGATATACACCAGGCTACCGAAGCTTTGTGACAACTTTCGAGTACAACTGACGATATTCGACTTGCTAACCAACTGCGCGCAGCATGCGCGCAGAATCTCGCCACGTCAATCATAATTTTCAGTCGAGGGGCGATTCAGGGCCAGCAACAGGTCGCTGTCGCGCCGATAGATGTCCGGCCGAAACGCCAACGAGCCGTTTTCGGCCGTATCCACGGTCCAGTAATGCAGAATCACGGGTACCCGCTGGCTGAGGTCGACGGTGCGCGTCTCGCCGCTGGCCACGGCCTGCTGGAGAGCCGCCGCATCCCAACGCCGATTGTCGTCGAGCAGCAGGCGAACGAACTGCATGGCGTTCTCGACGCGAATGCACCCCGAGCTCACTGCGCGTTGCGGGTTGTCGAAGAGGTGCTGTGACGGCGTATCGTGCAGATACACCGAGTGGCGGTTGGGGAAACGGATCACCACCCTCCCCAGGGGATTCTGCCCTCCCGCCGCCTGGCGCAGCATGATCGCCCCGGGGTTCTGCCAGTCGACCTCCTGTGGATCGAGATGCCGGCCCTGCATGTCGATGACAGCAAGATTCTTCCGCTTCAGGTACTCCAGGTCCTCACGAATCTTCGGCAGCTTGTCTTCACGGAAGATCGTCGGCGGCACCGTCCAGGTGGGATTGAACGTCAGACGGGTGATCTCGGAGCGTAACGTCGGTGTCGTGCGGTAAGGCTGGCCGACCACGATTCGGGTTTGCCAGACGTCGTCGCCGGGCAGGAAATAGCGCAGCTCGTAGCCGGCGATATCCACCAGCACGAAGGAATCCGGTAAATCGTGCAGCATCCAGCGGGCCCGCTCCAGATTGACACGAATCTGGTCGATGCGCCGGCTCACGCCGACATTGAGAGCCGCGCGGGTCTGAGGCCCGACGACGCCGTCGTCCTCCAGCAGGTGGCGACGCTGGAACCGCCGTACGGCATCCGCCAGCGCTGCGTCGTAGCGCTTGGCCTCGGGCACGTCGAGGATGAGGCCAGCATGCTCCTCACGATAGTAGTCGGCATCCGCCACCAGCAATTCGGGTTGCCCGAGTACGCCCAGCCGCTCGCGCAGCAAGGCCACGTCCGGATGACGGTCGCCGGGCCGCAGGGGGGCCTCGCGAGCCGGCACTTGCGGCCAGCCACCGGCCGCTTCGATGGCGCGGTAGCGCCCCAGGCCCTCGCGCAGCCGTTGGTAAGGAGGGTAATCCGGCCTCGCCCGGTCGAAGGCTCCTTCGATATCGCCCGCCTCCACGGCACGCGACAGCGCCGCCATATCCGGTGCAAAACCTGGCCTGGGGATTTCCCAGTCGCTGTCGACGGCGGTGGGATCCACCTTGCCCAGGTGCAGATATCGCAAGGCCCGCAGAAAACGGCGCGTGGCGCCCAGATCGACCCGGGCCAGTGCGTCGCTATTCCTGTCCTGGATTCGCTGCCATGCTTGCGCCAAGGCGTCGGGGCGATAGTCGGCGGGTATCAGACCATCGTCATCCAGCCCGTGAAGCGCCGCCACCAGGGCAGAGATGTGCCGGTCGTCATTCCAGACCGGTTGAAAGTCTCGTGCCGCATAGAAGTCATGAACATGCCGATTCAAGACATTGTCACGCGGGCCATCTTGCACCAAGGCCTGCAGACGGGCCGACACCTCATCGGGCGACGCGCCATTCGATGTCTCCGTTTGTCCCCAGGCAGCCTCCGCTACCCATAACGTGGCAAACAGCGACACGAGCAGCACCTGAGTCAATCGATACGGGAGCATGGGCTTCCTGCCTCTTTTCAACGTTTCAACGAGTTGGCCGTCCTGGCCTCTGCGGTCATAATGAATCCTACCCAAGCTGAGGTCATCGTACCGACCCCTGCTTGTATTCACCTTAGTTAAATTATGCATTGATGGACCAGTCGAGAGGGAGCTCACCATAATGACGACACGCCCGCTTGCCTGCCTCGAGCGCTTCCGTGCCCTGTCTCTAGCCAGCCTGCTGTTTCTCGCCTCTCCCGCTACCGCCGCCTCCCTGGCCGATATCCTGCAACGTTTGGCCCCCGGTGCCGATGCCCGCGTCCTGCGCCTGGCCGCCAGCGCCCTGAACTGCGCCCAACCCGATGCCGAGCACCTGGCGGTAATCGACTTCTCGCGTTCCGCCAATGAGCCACGCCTGTGGGTCTTCGATCTGGAACGACAGCGGCTGCTGTTCGAAGAGCTGGTCTCCCATGGCCGGGGCTCCGGCGACGAACGGGCGCTCTGGTTCTCGAACACCCCCGAGAGCCACCAATCGAGCCTGGGGCTGTTTCGCACCCTGAACAGCTACTACGGTAGCAACGGCTATTCGCTGCGCCTGGAGGGACTCGAGCCCGGCGTCAACGACCTGGCCTACGAACGCGCCATCGTCATTCATGGCGCCGACTACGTCAGCGAAGATTTCATCGCCGAGTATGGACGCCTGGGGCGCAGCCACGGTTGCCCCGCCGTGCGCCAGGAAATCGCCCAGCCGCTGATCGACAGCCTGAAGGAAGAGCAGTACCTGTTCGCCTACTATCCCGACCAGCGGTGGCTCTCACAATCACATTTCCTCGACTGCGGCCGCAACGTCAACCTGGCCAACAGCATCGATGCCCGGAATGATTCCGTGGCAATGCAGGCAGTGCGCTAGTCTCACTTGGATGACTCGGGCCGCTCTTTCGCCCCCTGATTCAACTGGCCGAATGGCACATGCACGGAAGGCAGGATATCGCTGGTCGGCGAGAGGTGGGAGGCTTGATCGTCGAAGAAGATATGCGGCTTGATGATGCCCAACACGTGTTCCTTGGCGACGCCGCCCAGGAAATAGGCTTCGTTGACGGTCACGCCCCAACTGCGCATGGTGTGGATGACGCGCTCGTGCGCCGGCGCATTGCGGGCGGTGACGATGGACACCCGCACCTTCGGCCGATACTGGCCATCCGTCTCCTGGGCACGCTGCTTCTCCAGCGCCTGGATGCGGGCCAGCTTGCGCAGGAAATCGGCCAGCAAGCCCGATTCGGCGGGGACTTGCGCATTCGTACGTTCGTACTCGCGAAACGCCTCGATGCCCTGCTGCTGGTAGATGGTTTCCGACTCGTCGGTGACCAGTACGCCATCGAAGTCGAATGCGATACGCAGTTCTTCCTCATCCGTCAGGTCGAAATCGCTCGACGACAGGACCTGGCCGGCCGGATGCCCGGCGAGTATCGCCTGATCGACGTCCTGACGGTTGGCCGACAGGAACAGGCTGATATTCAGCGCCGGGATGAAGCGGTGGGGGTAGCGGCCCTGCAGGAAAATCGCCCGGGTGATGCCCAGTCCGTGATGCTCGATCGACTTCATCACCCGCAGCCCCGTCTCCGGGTCATTGCGCGACAGCAGCACCACCTCGATGGGCGGGTTGTCGGGGCTGAGCGTATTCAGCGACAGCAGCCGCTTGATGAAAGGAAACGCCACGCCGACTGCCAGCGGCACATTCTCGTTGTCGCGCTGATAGGTCCGGTAGGCCGCTTCGCCCTGCTCGCGAAAGACCCGGTCGGATTCGGCAAGATCGAAGAGCGCGCTGGAAGCGAGCCCGATCACCAGGCGGTCGCTGAGATCGTATGGCATGATGTTCCCTGGCACCGGTGCTGTGGTGGAGTCATCAGACCATGGCCCAGCGCCAGCAGAGAAGCAAGTGACGGCACCTCAGTAGCCGGCGGCACCGCCATCGCTGCGGGGGTCATGGGCACCTTCGATGAGCCCATCCGGGTGGTGAACGATCCCGCCAGCGTGCCCCATGGCATCGCTGAAAGCCTCGTCCAGTACTTCCACGTCGTGACCGGCCTCACGCAGTGCCTGAACCAGCGGCTCGGGAAAGCGTGACTCGAGCTTGAGGTTGGTGCTCGACTCCCCCCAGGTTCGCCCCAGCAGCCAACGGGGGGCACTGACCGCTTCTTGCAGCGACATGCCGAACCGCGCATACCGTGAGTAGACCGCAGCCTGAGTCTGCGGCTGCCCTTCCCCTCCCATGGTGCCATAGACCAGGGTACGACCATCATCGAAACGGGCCAGGGCGGGATTGAGGGTATGGAATGGCTTTCGCCCGGGGCCGAGCGCACGCAGCGCCTGCTCGTCCAGTGAGAAGCTGATGCCTCGATTCTGCCAGAGCACGCCGCTTTCCGGCAGCACGACCCCACTGCCGAACTCCCAGTAGATGCTCTGGATGAAGCTGACGGCACGTCCCTGGTCGTCGACAGCGCCCATCCAGATGGTATCGCCCGGCGCTGGCTCATGGGGCCAGGGTAGTGCCCTTTCCATGCTGATGTGGCTTGCTTCACGGTCCAGCGCTGCATCGTCGAGCAGGGTCTGCAACTCGACCGCCAGGCGCTGCGGGTCGGTGAGGTAACGGTCCCGCAGCAGGAAGGCTCGCTTGGTGGACTCGACCAAGCCATGCAGGTGCGCCCGGCCATTCCCCTCGGTCACGTTCAGGCGCTCGAACAGTCCGAGGATCATCAGTGAGGCAACTCCTTGGGTCGGCGCCGGGAGGTTGTAGAGGGTGGCATCCTTCAACGGCATCTCGAGCGCTGCCACCCGCCGTGCTCGATAGGCGGCAAAGTCCTCACGACGCAGTGGACTACCCAGCGCCTCCAGGTCCCTGGCCATGCTGGCGGCCAGTTCCCCTCGATAGAAGTCCTCGAGCCCCGCCCAGCCCAGTTGTTCCAAGGTGTTGGCCAGGCGTGGCTGGCAAAGCCTGGTTCCCTCGCGAGGGGCCGAGCCATCGCCAAGGAAGGTCTCTGCAAACCCCGGGCTGCGAGAAAGGGAGGCCTGATGCTTGGCCGTGAGTACCGCCTGACTGCGGGAAACCGCCACTCCCCGGCGGGCATGATGGATCGCGTCACCCAGCAGACGCGCCAATGGCAACGTTCCTCCCCAGGCGTCGGAGACTTTGAGTGCCTCACGCCAGCCGTCCACCGTGCCGGCCATGGTCAAGGCCGCAAGCGGACCGCGTTCGGGAATGCTCGAGTGCCCGGCATAGAAACTCAAATCAGCCAAACCGGCGGCCGGGCCACAGGCATCGATCGCCACCGGTCGCCTGCCGGGCTCATGAATCAACCAGAAGCCGTCGCCACCGATGGCGTTCATGTGGGGGTAGGCCACGGCGATGGTGGCGGCCGCGGCGACCATGGCTTCCACCGCGTTGCCTCCCTCCTTGAGGACATCGCGACCGACCTCGGCAGCCAGGTGATGGGGCGCCACGCACATGCCGCCGTAACCGCGTCGTGTATGGATCATCGGGTTTCCTTCGTGTCGGTCGAATTCCAAGCCTCTACCCGCCTTGATATCTCGATCCAGGGCGTTGATGGCGACCTTCTCGCCGGCCTAAAATAATCGATTTTTCATTGTACTATCGATTTTCAATAAAGAGATCACAAACCGCTTCTCGATCCAGGAGTTCCACTCATGACGAGCCCCTCTGGCAAGCCCCTTCTGCTGCCCTTGTTCTGGGCCTTTCTGCGCATCGGGTTGCTGGGGTTCGGAGGCGGCCCCTCGATGATTCCGCTGATTCAGCAGGAGGTCGTCAAGCGTCACGGCTGGATGGACGAGGATGCCTTCGGCGATGTGCTGGCCATCGCCAATACCCTGCCCGGCCCCATCGCCACCAAGATGCCGGGGTTCATCGGCTATCGGGTCGCCGGCGTGAGCGGCTGCGTCATCGCCGTGGTGGCGGTGATCGTCCCCATGATCGTGGCCATGATCGCCATGCTCGGTGTCTTCAGCCGCTACCGTGACATCGCCTGGATCCAGGGAATGAGCCAAGGCGTCATCCCGGTGGTCATGGTGATGATGATTCAACTGACAATGGACTTCTGGAACAAGTCGCGACTGTCGCTGGGCTGGTGGGTCAGCCTGGCCATGGCAACGGTCGCTGGAGGCGTAATCTATTGGCTCGGCGTGCATCCGGGCTGGGTCATCGGCGGCCTGCTGGTGACGGCGTTGCTCACTCCCCCGCGCGCCAGCCGCCAGGAGGCGAGCCGATGATCTACTGGCAGCTGTTCATGGCCTTCTTCATTCCCAACATCATCGGCTATGGCGGAGGGCCGGCCATCATTCCGCTGATCGAAGCGGAAGTGGTCGGGCGCCACGGCTGGATGTCGGCACAGGCCTTCGCTGAGACCCTGGCTCTCGGCAACTCTCTTCCGAGCCCGATCGCCACCAAGATGGCCGGCTACATAGGCTTCCAGGTGGCAGGCTGGGGAGGCGCGCTGGTCGCGACGTTGGCCACGGCGGTGCCCTCCCTGCTGCTGATGCTGGTGGCCATGGGCGTGCTCTATCGCCATCGGGAGTCCCCCCGGGTCAAGCGCATGAGCCAATGGGTACGGCCAGTGATCGCCATGATGATGGCCTGGCTGGCACTCGACTTCCTGCAGACAGGCATCGACGGCGCCGGCCTGCTCCACACCTTGGTGATCGCCGTGGTGGCAGCGCTGGCATTGCTGCGCTTCCGTGTGCACCCGGCGCTGGTGGTGCTGGGAGGCCTGGCATACGGCGCCGTGTTCCTGGGTGGCGTCAGTTCCTAGCCCCTCACCAGCGGGCCATCGGCGTTGAACGGTGTGCCATCCTGGTTGTCGAGGCGAGCTGTCGCGATTTAGGCGGGCTCGGCACCTTCTGCGTTTTCGGCCGATACTGGAAGTATGCAATCAAGGCCGAAAGGAACGCCATGACCATCACTATCAACGATGTGCGTGCGGCGGCGAGCCATATTGCCGGCAGCCTGGTGCGCACCCCCTGTGTTCGCTCGCACACCCTCTCGAAACTGGCCGGCTGTGAACTCTTCCTCAAGTTCGAGAACCATCAGTTCACCGCCTCGTTCAAGGAGCGCGGGGCCCTGAACCGCCTGCTCGCCCTTACCGATGACGAGCGCCGGCGGGGCGTCATCGCCATGTCCGCAGGCAACCATGCCCAGGCAGTGGCCTATCATGCCGCGCGCCTGGGTATCCACGCCATCATCGTGATGCCGCGTCACACGCCCAATATGAAAGTTCGCAATACCCGTGCCCTCGGTGCGGAGGTGCACCTGGTTGGTGACGGCATCGACGAGGCGGGCGACTACGCCTACCGACTGAGCCGGGAAAATGGCCATGTCTTCGTCCACCCTTACGATGACGAGTTGGTGATCGCCGGCCAGGGCACGGTAGCGCTGGAAATGCTCGAGGACGTGCCCGATCTCGACAGCCTGGTGATTCCCATCGGCGGTGGTGGGCTAATTTCCGGCAATGCCGTGGCGGCCAAGACGCTGCACCCGGACCTGGAAGTGATCGGTGTACAGACCCTGCGGTTCCCAGCCATGCAGCAAGCCCTCGCTGGCGAGCCGGTACACTGTAGCCTGGCGACCCTGGCGGAAGGCATCGCCGTCAAACAGCCCGGGAGGCTCACCTTGCCGATCGTGCGAGAATTGGTGAGCGACATTGCGCTGGTAGACGAACCCGAGATCGAACGTGCGATCCTGATGCTGCTCGAGATCGAGAAGACCGTGGTCGAAGGCGCGGGCGCTGCCGGACTCGCCGCCCTGCTGACGGCACCGGAACGCTATCGCGGTCGCCGCGTGGGACTGGTGCTCAGCGGTGGCAACATCGATATGCTGGCATTGTCCTCGGTCATCCAGCGCGGGCTGGTGCGTTCGGGACGCATCGTGCGCGTGCGGGTCGGCATTTCCGACGTGCCCGGTTCGCTTGCCGAGCTCACCCGCCTGCTCGCCGAGCACCGCGCCAATATCATCCAGATCGCCCACCAGCGGACCTTCACCGATCTCTCGCTGCGCGCTACCGAGGTGGAAGCCACGCTGGAAACCCTGGGCAGAGAGCACAATCGTGAAGTGCTGGAAGCGCTGCGCGCAGAAGGTTACGACCCGGTGATGCCCATCCACGATGAGCATCCGGAGGAACGCTGGGCCGGCGACTAGCCGTGGAATCCAGTGCTGTACTCCTGAAACCACATGCCGGACGCCATGTTGGAAGAGCTGCCAGTGGTACGACTCTAGCCCCGACGCCAACGAAAAGCCCCGATCTCGCGGAGCGAGACCGGGGCGAATGCATGCATGGTGACGCAAGTTTTGGCGTGATGAAGGCACGCTTATAACAACTAGGTTGTTGGGCGCCACCTCTACAAGGATAGTCGAATCTTACTGGTTCTGCCCAATGAGGCGTTGCATGCCGGCTCGAGTGCAATCGGTGGAGGCATCGCCGCTCACCGGTCAGGCTGAAACCAGGCAAGCGGGGCACGTCACGCGACTGTCACGGCACCGGCATAGTGTGTACAAAATCCTGTGCCCGGAAGAAGCCTCCTGTCGAATGAATATCCTGATGATTTCGGACGTCTACTTCCCGAGGGTCAACGGCGTCTCCACTTCGATCGAGAGCTTCCGGCAGGCGCTGGCTCGTCATGGGCATTCAGTGACGCTGATATGCCCGGCCTACCCGGTTGGCCATGAGGACGACCCGGACATCCTGCGAATTCCATCGCGCGGCGTACTCGCTGACCCGGAGGATCGCATGATGCACTACCGGCGGGTGACCGAACTGACGCCCACTCTGGCCAAGAAGTGCTTCGACCTGATCCATGTCCATACGCCTTTCGTGGCCCACTATGCGGGGGTGACGCTGGCCCAGCGCATGGGGCTGCCGATCGTGGAAACCTGCCACACCCTCTTCGAGGAATACCTCCACCACTATATCACTTGGCTGCCCAAACGCTTGCTGCGCTGGGCGGCACAGCGCGTTGCGGTTCGCCAGTGCCGGGCAGTGGACGCGCTGGTGGCTCCCTCGTCCCCCATGCGCGCCACGCTGGAGCGCCACGGCGTCCGGTGCCCGATTACCGTGATCGCGACCGGCCTTCCGCTGGAGTCGTTCTGCCAAGCCGTGGATGGCGATTTCCGGCAACGCTATCGCCTGCCGCCCGAGGCACCGCTGCTGCTGTTTGTCGGCCGAGCGGCCCACGAAAAGAATATCGCCTTCTTGATCGACATGCTGCCGAGGGTGTTGGCGCGCCACCCCTCGGCGCTACTGGTGATCGCCGGTGAAGGGCCGGCACAAGAGGCCCTTGTTCACCGGGCGCAGCAAGCCGGCGTCGAGGCATCGGTGCGATTCGTGGGTTACGTGCGACGAGACGGCCCCCTTCAGTCGATGTACCGGGCGGCCGATGTGTTTGTCTTCGCCTCCCGCACCGAGACCCAAGGACTGGTACTGCTGGAGTCGATGGCGCTTGGCACGCCGGTCGTGTCGACGGCGGTGATGGGAACCCTGGACGTGCTCCGTGACGACGTGGGCTGCCTGATTGCCGAGGATGATGCGAACGACTTTGCCAGCAAGGTCAACCGCCTGTTGGACGACACGTCACTGAAATCCCGGTTGTCGCAACGTGCGGTGGACTATGCGGGACAATGGCACGAGGATGCCAAAGCCCGCCAACTGGCTGGGTGGTATCGGCAGGTATGCGAGCGTGAGATCCATGGGCACGCCCCAAGGGATGACCAACCCGACAGGTGATCGTTCACCACATGGGCCACGCGGGTGTCGACGAGCACGATTGGGATCGATTCCCTTGGTGTCACTTTGCATTCCTACACCAGCTGACTAGTCTTATAGGCTGATATTGATCACCCATTATGCCGGCGGCAACCATTCAGCATGATAGCTGCAGAGCGTTGCCACCATCACTCGGGAAATTGACGATATGAAGAAGAGCGACCTGATCGACAGCGTGGCAATGAAAGCGGGACTGAGCAAGGCTCAGGCTGGCCGTGCGCTCGATGCTGTCACCTCCACCGTCACCAAGGCGTTGCAGCAGGGAGATACGGTATCCTTGATCGGTTTCGGGACATTCCAAGTCAATCAACGGGCCCCACGAACAGGTCGCAATCCTCAGACAGGGGCGAGTCTCGTTATTCCTGCATCCAATCATCCGACCTTCAAGGCAGGAAAAGGACTGAAGGACGCGGTGAAGTGATCTGAGCCGTTTGGTTCCCTGCTCAGGGCGAGCGGAAGTTCGCCCTGGTATAAAGCCGCAAGCCTCCTCCATCAGGCATCCAGGCCACGACCCACCGCTTCGCTCCAGGGTTCGTTCCTGTCGAGCCGCGCCGAGATCTGGCACTCGAGCTGGTCGATTTCCGGCTGCAGATGCAGCCAACGCTCCTTCTCATCATCCATGTCGCTTTCCGGCAAGACCACCAGCCCCGCCTCGCCCATGCGGCGCGCCGCGTTCCAGAACTGTTTGGCGGGCTGCAGCTCCTTGACGGGAGAAATGGGAAGCCGGTGTCTGCAGGCAAGGTGCCAGAGAAACGCCAAGCCATACCCTTGGCGCCGAAACTCAGGATCGATATCCAGGCCAAACACGTAGACACGATCGAAGATCGGGGAGACACCATAAGACGCTATTCCCACCGATGTGCCACTGTCATTGAAGACTTCGACCTTGAAGTCCGGGTTCGGGGAGACGGGGGATTTCCAGTAGCTAGCGACCCGGGACATCGTGATCCTGGGCAATCGCTGTAACTTGTACCCCGCTTTTCTTCCTTGCGGTGCTACCAGCGCTGCACGTCGATTGCCTCTCGGGTTACCGAGTCGTCTACCACGTCCTTGCCTCCATGCTCTCAGGATGAATTTCAGCACCTTGCTTCTCCGTCATTCCGTGACGTGACCATACACCAACGTCGCTTCAGCCCAAAGCGCTTCACCGGCGAGGGCAGGCAACGGGCTCGGAGTCCCGTGTCACCTACTCGACGTCACGATGCGTGTGAAACCGCCTTCTGCCAGCCTAGTGACGCCAACGCCTCTTTCACCGCTGTGCGCGGGTCGTAATCCCAGATCCACTCGAAACGGTGCTTCAGGTCATCGGCCAGTTTCTCTTCATCGCTGCCGATGCCCTCGCCGCAGTACTCGTAGACCTCACCAGCCTCACGCGAAGTGATCTGCACCCGACAGGCGCGCGAACGACGCATCATTGGAAAGCTCAACGCCCGCCTTCGGTTGCCTCCGTTGTCTCGCGCCGCAGGGCGAAACGTCGATGCAACGCGTTATAGGCAATCGCCCCGATCACCACGCCCCAGAAGGCCGACCCCAGTCCCAGGAAGCTGACACCGGAAGCCGTGGCAATGAAGGTGATGACCGAGGCTTCCAGGTGATCCTTGTGGGCAGCGAAGGCGCTGACGTTGCTGGCAATCGCGCCGATCAGTGCCAGTCCCGCCAACACCGCGACGAATTCGCCGGGCAACGAGGTGAACAGCGCCACGATGGTGCCGGCGAAGCAGGCCCCCACCAGGTAGAAGACGCCATTGGCCACCCCGGCCACGTAGCGCTTGCCCGGATCCTCGTGGGCCTCCTTGCTGGTGCAGATCGCGGCGGTGATGGCCGCCACCACCGTGGTGATGCCACCGAAAAATGCCGTCACGAAGGAAGTCAGGCTGGTCACGGTGATGACCGGCCTGGCCGGCGTGTCGTAGCCGGAGCCGCGCAGGATCGCCATGCCCGGGAGGAACTGTCCTGTGAGGCTGACCAGCACCAGCGGAATGGCCAGGCTGAGGGTGGCATTCCAGCTCCATTCGGGGCTAATGAACTGTGGCTCGGCCAGTTGCAGCGTCACGCCCTTCAGACTGGCCCCCTCCAGCCATACGGCCAGACCGACCCCGACGATCAGCAGCAGCACCAGGCAATAGCGTGGGCTCAAACGCTTGAAGAGCAGGTAGGCGCTGATCATGCCGATGGCCAGCGCCGGCACCGACTCGAGCGATACGAATACCCCGACACCGAACTGGAACAGGATTCCCGCCATCATGGCGCTGGCAATGCCCGGCGGGATCATCTGGATGATGCGGTCGAAGGAACCGGTCACGCCGATCACGAAGATCACCGCCGCCGCGGTGAGATAGGCTCCCACCGCCTCGCCCAGCGATAGGTCGGGAAACAGCGTGACCAGCAGCGCCGTGCCCGGCGCCGACCAGGCCGTGACCACCGGTACCTTGAGCCACAGGCTGAGCAGGATGCCCGAGACGGCCGCACCCAGCGAGATCGCCCACACCCAGGAGGTCATCATGGCACTCGAGATCTCGGCGCCCTGGGCAGCCTGGAAGAAGATCGCCAAGGGGCCGGAGTAGGATACCAGCACCGCCACGAAGCCGGCGGTGACCGCGGGTATCGACCAGTCCTTGTGGAGTCGCATGCAGAGTCTCCGTTACTGTCAATGGAATCGGGAACGCCCCGTCGAACCCGGGGCGACCGGCGCCGTCAAGCGACGCCGAGGTGCATATCGAGGATGGAGGGATCGTCCTTGAGGCCCTGGGCGCCGCCGCTGTAGATCACCTCGCCCTTGACCAGCAGGATGTGCTTCTCCGCCACCTCCAACAGATTGTCGATGTTCTTGTCGACGATGATGCAGGCGATGCCGGAGGCCTTGATCTCGCGGATAATCTTCCAGATCTCGTCACGGATCAGCGGTGCCAGACCCTCGGTGGCCTCATCGAGGATGATCAGGTCGGGGTTGGTGGTCAGCGCGCGACCGATGGACAGCATCTGCTGCTCGCCTCCGGAGAGGAACGAGCCGTCGTGATTGATGCGCTGACCGAGCCGCGGGAAAGTGTCCAGCACCCGCTCCAGGGTCCAGGGCGTCTCGCCCCGCTCGTTGGGCCGGGCGGCCATTACCAGGTGTTCGCGCACGCTGATGCCGGGGAAGATGCCCCGCCCTTCCGGTACATAACCGATGCCCTGGCGGATCAGTTGCCACGGGCGACGCCTGGCGGTCGACTCCCCCTTGATGCGAACTTTGCCCTCCCGCGGCGGCACGAAACCGAGGATCGACTTCAAGGTGGTGGTCTTGCCCATGCCGTTGCGCCCCAACAGGCTCAACGTCTCGCCGGGCATCAGGGTCAGGTCGACCCCGTGCAGGACATGGCTCTCGCCGTAGAAAGTGTGCAACCCCTTGGCATCGATCAACGGGATGATGTGCGCTGCTGCCGTCATGCCGTTACCTCCTCGTGGTGCCGTCCGAGATAGACGTCACGCACCTTTTCACTGCAGCGGATCTGGTCGGTGGGGCCGCTCTCCAGCACGCAGCCATCCACCATCACGGTGATGCGGTCGGCCAAGCGGAAGACGCTGTCCATGTCATGCTCGATCAGCACCAGGGTGTAGCGGTCGCTCAGGCTCGCGAGCAGCTCGGTGACCTGGGCAGTCTCCTCGCGCCCCATGCCCGCCATGGGTTCGTCGAGCAGCATCAGCGAGGGAGCCGTCGCCAGCACCATGGCGATCTGTAGCTGGCGCTGTTCGCCGTAACTCATGTCCGCGGCGGGCGTGTAGGCCCGATGCACCAGCTGGCAGGTCTCCAGCACCTCGAGGGCCCGCTCGCTGACTTCCCGTGCCCGCTGGCGGGAACGCCAACTGGCAAAGACACCGCCCAGGTGGATGCGCGCCGCCAACTGGCAGTTCTGCAGGCAGTTGAGCCGCGGGAAGATATTGGTCTTCTGGTGGCTGCGGCCGATGCCCATGCGAGCGATATGCCGCACGCTCTTGCCCTGGATGGGCCTGCCGCGATAGCGCACCTCGCCTGCGGAGGGAGGAATCTCCCCCGAGAGCAGGTTGATCAGGGTACTCTTGCCGGCGCCGTTGGGCCCCAGAATGGCGTGGATCTCGTTGGGCTTGACGTCGAAGTCGACCTGGTTGACCGCCACCAGGCCACCGAAACGGCGGGTCAGGCCATGGGTCGCCAGGATCGGTTCGTGGTTCATGACTCGGCCCTCCCTTTCGGCATGACGGCTTGGTGGGGGTGGACTTCGGCCCGGGGCTTGCGGCCTCCCTTCGCCAACCGGCGCAGCAGCGGGACCTTCAGCAGCTCCGCCTTGCCTGGCGGCGCGATGATCAGGCCGGCGATCCCGCGTGGCAGCACCAGGACCGCGATGATGATGGTCAGGCCCATCAGGATCGGCCAGTGGGTGGTGAGATGCTCGAAGACGAACAGCAGGATCTCGTAGGCGAAGGCGCCGAGGATCGGACCGAAGATGGTGCCCATTCCGCCCAGGATCAGCATCATCAACACCTCGCCGGAGGTGTGCCAACCGAGCTGGGCGGGATTGGCGAAGCCGTACTGCATGGCGGCCAGCATGCCGGCGATGGCGGCCATGACCCCGGCGATGACGAAGGCGATCAGCTTGTAGCCGCCGGTGGCATAGCCCAGCGCCTGCATGCGGTGCTCGTTGTCATGGATACCGTCGAGCACCTGGCCGAAATAGGAGCGGGTCAACCAGCGCAGGAACAGGTAGCCGGCCACCAGCATACCCAGGCAGAAGTAGAAGAAGGTAGGCGGATCGTCGAGGTTGAGCAGCGCCGTCTCGCCCACCGTCAGGCTCGGCCGGAACATGATGAAGATGCCGTCCGTGCTGCCGGTGAAGGACGAGGTACTGATCAGGTAGAAAAGCATCTGCCCAAAGGCCAGGGTGGTCATGATGAAGAAGATGCCCTTGGTGCGGATCACCAGCACTCCCACCACCAACGCCGCCACGGCGGCCACCAACACGACCAGCGGCAACATCCACCACAGCGAGGCGGGGCTGAAGTCAGGGCTGGCCAACGCCAGGGTGTAGGCGCCGAGGCCGAAGAACAGTGCATGACCCAGGCTCACCAAGCCGACGATTCCGACCAGCAGGTCGAGGCTCATGGCGAACAGCGCCAGGATCAGCATCAGGGTAAGCTTTTCGAGGATGAAGTCGGACTGGCCGCCGAACACGCTCGCGCCCCACAGGGGAAAGGTCGCGACGATCGCCGTCAGCCCCAGCATGATGAAAGTGACGCGCTTGGGATAACTGTGCAACATGACTGCCTCCTCAGGCGAACAGCCCGCGTGGCTTGACCAGCAGCACGGCGGCCATGATCAGGTAGATCACCATGCTGGCAAGGCTGGGAATCAGCACCGAACCGAAGGTCTCGGCCAGGCCGATCAGGATCGCGCCCCAGAAGGCCCCCTTGATCGAGCCGATGCCGCCAATGACCACCACCACGAAACAGGTGATCAGGATGCTGTCGCCCATGCCCGGTGCAATGGAGGTCAGCGGTGCCGCGATCATGCCGGCGAAGGCGGTCAGCGCCACGCCGACGCTGAAGATCAGCGTGAACAGGGTGCGCACGTTGATGCCTAGCCCCTCGACCATGTCGCGGTTCACCGCACCGGCACGGATGATGATCCCCACCCGGGTACGGCGGATCACCCAGTAGATGGCCCCGGCCAGGGCCAGGCAGACGCCCATAACGAACAGGCGGTAGACGGAGTACTGCAGGTTGTCGGTGAGCTGCAGGCTGGCGTCGAAGGGTGCCGGTACAGGCACGCTGTGCACGTCGCCGCCCCAGATGATGCGCTGCGCCTCGTTGAGGACCAGGATCAGACCGAAGGTCAGCAGTACCTGATAGAGGTGGTCGCGCTTGTAGAGCGTGTCGAGGAACAGGCGCTCGATGATCAGGCCGAGCACGATGGCAATGGGGATGGCGATGACGATCGCCAGCCAGAAGTTGCCCAAGCGCAGGGTCAGGTCGTAGACCAGGTAGGCGCCGATCATGTACATGGCACCATGCGCCAGGTTGATGATGCCCATGATGCCGAAGATCAGGGTCAGGCCGCTGGCAATCAGGAACAGCAGCAGTCCGTACTGCAGCCCGTTGAGGAGCTGCACGCCGAAAAATGCGAGATCCATGACGATCTCCTCCGCGATGCTCGGGGCAGGCCGCCCTGCCCCGGAAGTCAGGGGTTCACCGAATCACATACGGCAGGCGCCGTCCGGCACCTCGAGTTGCTCGTAGGCGACATCGACGACGTCATGCTTGCCGTCGCGGATTTCACGCAGGTAGACGTTCTGGATGGGGTGGTGGGAGTCGGAGAATGTCATGGGGCCACGCGGACTGTTCAAGTGCACCCTCGAGAGCGCCTCGATCAGGGCTTCCTTGTCCTCGGTGTTGCCATCGACGGCGTACATGGCCTGAGCCAGCATCATGCCGGTGTCATAACCTTGTACGGCATAGGTATCGGGTAGCTCGCCATAAGCGTTGCGGTATGCCTCCACGAAGTTGCGGTTGGCCTCGCTCTCGATGGTCTCGGCATAGTGCAGGGTGGTCTGAACGCCCTCGCCGGCCCCATCGAGGGCCTTGGCGTTGCCTTCCGTGAGGAAGCCCGAACCCAGCAGCGGGATACTCTCCTTGAGGCCCGAGGCCGCATAGTCACGCACGAAGCTGACGCCGCCGCCACCCGCGAAGAAGGTATAGACGGCATCCGGTTTCAAGCTGGCGATCTGCGCCAGGTAGCTCTGGAATTCGGTGCTCGGGAAGGGCACCAGAATCTCTTCGACGATATCGCCGCCCGCCTCGGTGAAGGCTTGCTCGAAGCCGGCGATATCCTCCTTGCCACCCGCATAGTCCCAGGTGATGGTCACGACCTTGCGGTGCCCCTGATCGTAGGCGACCTTGCCCATCGGGTAGCTGTTCTGCCACATGCTGAACGAGGTGCGGAAGACATTGGACATGCACAGCTCGTTGGTGGCGGCTCCCAGCCCGGCGTTGGGAATGATAGTGATGGCACCGGTCTGCTTGGCCACCCGCAGCATGCCCATGGCCACGCCGGAGTGCACCGGTCCGATCACGAAATCGACGTTGTCGCCCTTCACCAGGCGACTCATGTTCTGGGGCGCCTTGGAGGGGTTGGCCTCGGAGTCCAGTTCCACGTATTCGACATCACGCCCGCCGAGCTTACCGTCCTGCTGTTCAACGGCCAGTTTCAGGCCATTGGTGATGGCCTCGCCCAAGGCGGTATAGGTGCCGGAATAGGGCAGCAACAGGCCGAGCTTGACGGGGTGTTCATCGGCATTGGCGATACTGGCCGCCAGGACACCGGCACCGACCAGAGAAGCGACTGCGGTTTTCTTGAAGATATTGTTCATATGAGTCACCAGGGTTGAGCGTAACCTCTCGCGCCTAGGGCAGCGAGGGAATATGGCTTGTGTCGGGTCGGGAATGCTTTACGAAACCGGTGCGATCAGGTCTCGGCATCCAGCGGATCATCGAGATGCGGATCGCCACCTGTACCGGCGTGGGAAACAGCCTGGATGTCTGGGGGTTCGAGGTACTGGTTGACGGTCATGCTCATTGCCTCATCGTTGTCGTTATACCTGCATCAACCCCTTGGAAGGAGTGGCAGGGGCTCGTCCTGAGTGCGGGTCGTGGACGATACGTTTCCGTCTCTGCAGATGATTCTGGCGGCCGAGGCAAGCCGCCACCAATATCGTTTGAGTTCGCCACCATACCCGAGAGGTATCATCGCCCCCTCGGCTCACGCCATTTCCCCGAGTGGGCTTGCGACCCCACCCTCCCTCAGCAAGCCGCCGCTTTCTTCAATGCAATCATGCAGATACGCAGGCTCATGCGGACCGCTACCAGTGATAGGTCGGCTTGTGTCTTCCGATAACGCCGATATACCCGGCCTGTCGGCATCACGCTCGACTGTCCGGCGCCCGTTTTTACACGCCAGACAATCACTGTTAGCGCGCTAAATTGCGACAAAAGCATAAGGGATGAGTCTGTCTTACATCGCCACTTCCGCCGGGTTCACGAGCCGGTGGAACGCGCTGTAGGCGAGCTGCATGACCTCACGATGGCTGCCGGCATTGAAGGAGATGAGGTCGGCCTCGGCCAGGTGTGGCGAGACGAAGACTTCCAGATCGAAGAGATTGCCGAAGGGCGGCATCGCCCCGGGCTCGCAATCGGGGAAACGGTCCTGGAAGTCCGCCTCCTTTGCCAGTTCGACGGACTGGGCACCGACGGCACGGGCCAGCCGCTGCAGGTCGATGCGATCAGTGGCCGGCAGGACCGTCAGGGCGAGACGACCATCGATCTCGACCATAACGCACTTGGCGAAATGCCGACCGGGCACATGGGCCGCCTCGGCGACCTCCTGGGCGGTATAGGCCGGAGAATGCTGCTGTATGACGTATTTCACGCCGTTATCGTCGAGAAAGCGTTTGACGCGCTCCATGGACATGGGAATCACCCTCCCAAGGGTCGTTCGAGGGGCCTATCGATAAGCCTAGACAACGTCGCCGACGATGGGGAGGCTGCGCTTCCCACGCCTTTTAGGTGAACGAAAAAAAGCCCGTGCTGCGTAGGCAAGACACGGGCCAAGGAGGATTAGGAGGAATCGGCTGCCCCTTCAGGCGGTCTTCACTTCCTTGGTTGCTTCCTTCTTGCTGGAGAAGTCGAAGTCCCTGAACTCGACGAGCATGGAGATCCCCGCCCCCAGTACCAGTGCCCAGAAGGAGGCGCCTATCCCGAGAATCTGCAAGCCGGAGACAGCGATCAGGAAGGAGAACATCGCGCCCACCTCATGCTTGCCGGAGAAGGTCATGTGCATCGCCGAGCCGATCACGCGCAGCAGTGCCAAACCGGCGATAATGGCGATGAAGTAGGACGGCATGGCCTCGATCAGGCTGAACACGAAACCATAGAAGGGAGCCGCCACGACGAAGATGATGCCGACGATGACGGCCGCCACCCAGCGCTTGTCGTGGCTGCCGGCTTCCGGCCCGGAACAGATACCGGTCATCGGCGCCGCGATGCAGGTGCTGTGCAGGTTGAAGAAGGCCGAGACCATGGTGCCAAGCCCACCCACGGCGGTGATGGCGTTGGCCGGCGCACTCTTGAAGCCCATGCCCTTGACCAGACCCACGCCGGCCGGCGTCTCCATGCCCACCAGGATCAGCGCCAGGGGCAGCCCGTAGGCCAGGAAGGCTTCGAGGGTGAAAGTGGGCATGATGACCTCGGGGAACTTCACCGAGAACTCCACGCCTGAGAAGTCGGCCCCGGAGAAGCCCATGTAGCCGATACCCACCAGCAGGGCGACCACCAGTGGCGGCACCCGGCGCAGGAAGCGTGCCGAGAAGAAGAAGGCCAGGATCATGATGACGGCCGGTAGCATGGCGTCCTGCAGCGGCATCACCATGTTGGTGCCGAACTTGAGCAGGACACCCGCGACCATGCCCATGACGATGGGCATCGGGATCAGCCGCATGACGATGCCCATCCACCCGGCCAGGCCGACGACCAGCGAGATGGCCCCGGCGATCAGCGTCGCCCCCAGGGCGGCCTCGAGCCCCACGACCGGGATGATCGCCGCGAACAGCAGGGCGCCGGGAATGGAGTTGGCCATCGGCAGGGGCAGCCGATAGTAGGCGGGCATGAACAGTCCGAACAGACCATTGATCATCAGATAGCTGATGACCCAGATCAGGGTGAATTCCTGAGAGAGCCCAGCGGCGAGACCGGCACTGATATGGATGATGCCGGCGCTGAGGCCGAAGATACCGGCTACTAGACCGGCACTGAAGTTGTCGGCGTTGAGGTCTCTGATGAAGTCGCGGGGCGCGGACATGAGCCCGACGCCCTGTTCTATATGCTTCACGGTGTGCTCCAGGGGATTGTTGTCTTTGGAATCAGGGTGTTCGGTCCGACAGGCTTCTAGCCCAGGTCGCCGCCCGCCACCGGCACCACGGTCCCGGTGACGTAGCTGGCGTCGTCGGAGGCCAGGAACAGGATCGGGCCGACCTGCTCGTCCAGGGTGCCGTAGCGCCCCATGAAACTGGTGGCCTTGGTCTGGTCGATCAGGGTCTGGTACCAGGCCTTCTCCTGCTCAGTCTGTTCGGAGGCGTTGCGAGGCGTCTTGCGCGACGGTGCCTCGGTGCCGCCCGGCGCCGTGGCATTGACGCGGATGCCGTGCTCGGCGTACTCGAAGGCCAGCGCCACGGTCATGGCATTGACCCCACCCTTGGCTGCGGCATAGGGCACACGCATCAGGCCACGGGTGGCCACCGAGGAGACATTGACGATATTGCCCTTGCTCTCCAGCAGGTGCGGCAGTGCCGCGCGGCAGCACCACAAGGTCGGGAACAGTGAGCGCCGCACCTCGGCCTCGATCTGCTCGGGCGTGTAGTGTTCGTAGGGCTGGGCCCAGATGGTGCCGCCCACGTTGTTGATCACCACGTCGATGCGACCGAAGCGCTCGCGGGCCCGGGTCATCACGCTCTCTGCGCCTTCCCAGGTCTCCAGGTCGGCCTGCAGGGCGATGGCCTCCATGCCCTGCGCCTCGAGTTCGGCGACCACCTCCTGGACGTAGTCGGCACGGTCCACCAGCACCAGGCGGGCGCCCTCGGCGCCGGCCCGCTCGGCGACCCGCTGCCCGATGCCCTGGGCGGCGCCGGTGATCACCATCACCTTGTCCGTGAAGCGGTTCATGCGGCCTCCCCCACCTGGTTCGGTGTGAACTTCTCGTAGTGGAAGCTCTGCGGCACGATGCCCTCGGCGTCGAAGTGCTTGAGCACGGCGTCGACCATGGGAGGCGGCCCGCACAGATAGACGTCCACGTCACCGTCGTGCATCACCGCGGCGTCCATGTGGTGGGTCACATAGCCCTTGCGCGGATTCCGGCTTCCCTCATCCACCACCACCGTGGTGTACGTGAAGCCCGGCAGCCGTTCGGCGAAGGCGTCCAGGGCGTCGGTCTTGACCAGGTGATCGTCCTTGTTGACGCCGTAGATCATGTGGATCGGGACGTCGCAGCCCTTCCCTTCTTCCCGTTTCTGGACCAGTTGCTCGAGCATGGAGAGGAAGGGCGCCAGCCCGGTGCCACCGGCCAGCATCAGCACCGGGCGTTTCACCTCGCGCAGGTAGAAGCTACCGAGGGGCCCGGTCAGGGTCAGGCGATCGCCCACGGCGGCCCGCTCGGTCAGGTAGCCGCTCATGACCCCGTTCGGGATGTTGCGGATCAGGAAGGTGGCACGCTTCTCCCCCGGCAGCGAGCTGAAGGAGTAGGAGCGGTGCGCCCCGGCACCCGGCACGTCGATGTGGATGTACTGGCCGGGCAGGAAGGCCAGGCCATCATCGTCGTCCAGGTCCACGGCCAGCTCGATGCTGTCCTCGGAGAGTTGCTCGACCATGGCCACGGTGCCCTCAATCTTGCCCACCGCGGTCTTGCACAGGGTGGAAGCCACCGGCACCTGGATGACGCAGTCCGAGGACGGCACCATCTGGCAGGTCAGCACCTGCCCTTCGGCGGCTTCCTCGTCGGAGAGCGCCTCCTCCAGGTACTCGTCCCCCATGTCGAAGGCGCCCTGTTCGCAGTGTCCCTTGCAAGTGCCGCAGACACCGTCGGAGCAGTCCATCGGCAGATTGACCTTCTGCCGGTAAGCGGCATCGAGCACCGTCTCCCCTGCCTTGCAGCCGATGAAGCGGGTGACGCCGTCCTCGAAGTTGAGGGCAATAGTGTAGCTCATGGTCGTTCTCCTCCCCCCGGATCAGACGTGGTAGACGTCGATGACCTGGTGGATATAGTCGTTATTCAGCACCACCTTCTTGTAAGTGATCAGCGGCGCGTCGCCGGACACGTCCAGGGTGTAGAAGGATGTGCCGAAATAGGCATTGGTCTGCTGGTAGCGGTGGCTCAGGGTGTGCCAGTTGAAGCGGAGCGTCACCGTATCGCCCTCCTGGGAGAGCACTTCCAGGTTCGAGACCTGGTGCGTGGTGCGCGGCTCGGGGATGCTGGTCGCCCCGGAGCGCTCGGTCTTGATGCGGTAGACCCGGTCCTCCAGTCCCTCGCGGCTGGGGTAGTAGATCAGTGAGATCTCGCGCTGCGGATCCTCGGTCAGACGATCGTCGTCATCCCACGCCGGCATCCAGAAGGTGACGTCCTTGCGGTAACACTCGAGCCACGCGTCCCACTCGCGGTCGTCGAGCAGGCGGGCTTCACGATAGACGAAGGCCTGAATGTCGAGATAGTTCATGCTCATGATGGGCTCTCCCCTTGAATACAGTCGCGGTGACGCTTAGGCGGACGCAGTGGCGATGAACTGGCGGCGTTCCTTGTCGATGGCACGCAGCATCTCCGCGACCCAATGCTTGTGATGCATCACGTAGAGGCCTTCGTCCTCGGGTGAGGCACCGCTGAGCAAGGGGTTCATGTCGATGGCGCGGGCGTTGTCGTCGGGCCCCTCGATCCATTGCTTGGCGCCGCGCGAGAGATCGTTCCATTCAGCATCCAGGCCGGCGTAGCCGTTCTGGCAGGCGCGGAACTCTTCCAGGTCGTCCGGGGTGCCCATGCCACTGACGTTGAAGAAGTCTTCGTACTGGCGGATACGCAGCGCGCGGCTTTCTTCCGACTCACCCTTGGGGGCGAAGCAGTAGATGGTGACCTCGCTCTTGTCCACGGCGATGGGGCGAATCACACGGATCTGTGTAGAGAACTGATCCATCAGGTAGACGTTGGGGTAGAGACACAGATTGCGGGTCTGGTTGACGATGGAGTCGGCCCGCGCCTCGCCCAATTCCTGCTCGAGCCAGTCCTTCTGGGCATAGACGGGGCGCACCTCGGGGTTGAGCAAGCGCGTCCACAGCATCATGTGGCCGTTCTCATACGAGTAGAAACCGCCCAGGCTCTTCGACCAGCCGTTGGCGTCCACCGCCTTGGTGCCACCGGCATCGTAGTTGCGGCGCTCCATGGTCGAGGCGTAATTCCAGTGCACCGTGCTGACGTGGTAGCCGTCGGCCCCGTTCTCGGCACCCAACTTCCAGTTGCCGTTGAACGTATACGATGACGTGCCGCGCAGGATTTCGAGGCCTTCCGGCGCCTGTTCGACGATGTTGTCGATGACCTTGGTGGTCTCGCCCAGGTACTCCTCGAGTGAGGCGACATCGGCGCTCAGGCTGCCGAACAGGAAACCACGGTAGTTCTCGAAGCGGGCAAGACGCTTCAGGTCATGAGAGCCGTCCTGCTTGAAGCCGTCGGGGTAGGCCCCGGTCTTCTCGTTCTTGGCCTTGAGCAGCTTGCCGTCGTTCTTGAACGACCAGCCGTGGAACGGGCAGGTGAAGGTACCTTTGTTGCCGCGCTTCTTGCGACACAGGGTGGCGCCGCGATGGGCGCAGGCGTTGATCAGGGCGTGCAATTCACCCTGCTTGTCGCGGGTGATGATGACAGGCTGGCGCCCCAGGGTCACGGTCATGTAATCGCCCGGCTCGGCCACCTGGCTTTCGTGGGCCAGGAACAGCCAGTTGCCCTCGAAGATGTGCTTCATTTCCAGCTCGAAGAAAGCCGGGTCGGTGAACATGCTGCGGTGGCAGCGGAAGATGCCGTTCTCGGGGTCGTCGACGACGGCACCGCGGACGCGTTGTTCGAGTCGATCAAGCTGTGCGGTCATGATCCAAACTCCTCGGTTGTTGTCGTGGTGGCCCCACTCATGCCGGCCCTGGCAGTCAGGGGCATCGATAAAGCGGAACGTCTCAGACCTTGGCCTGGCTCGCCGCTTCCTCGCTTTCCAAGGCGCGCGGGCGCTTGTGGCGGTGCTGCAGCTCGGGGGCGTCGGTCCTGGCCAGCTCGACGTCGAACACCACCTCGGTGAAAGGCCCTTCCAGGCCGCGCTTGTCGGCCTCGGCGGGGTCCTCGATGCGCTTGCCCTCGATCACCAGCTCCTCTCGGGTGGCGAAGGCGAAGTCGTCGAAGGTGTAGGGGTCGTCGGCCAGGTTGATCTGGGTCGTCAGGTGCTTGTGACCCGGCGCGGAGATGAAGTAGTGGATATGCGCCGGACGTTGACCATGACGACCGAGCAGCTTGAGCACCTGGTCGGTGGCGCAGCCTTCCGGCACGCCGTAACCGGAGGGGATGATGCTGCGCGCGGTGTAGCGACCTTCGCTGTCGGTGATGATGGTGCGGCGCAGGTTGTACTCGGACTGCGACGGGTCGAAGAAGGAGTAGCCGCCCTTGGAGTCGGCGTGCCAGATCTCGACCTTGGCGCCGGCGACCGGCTGGCCGTCGACATCACGTACCTGGCCGGTCAGCCACATTACCTCGGCGTCACTATCGGTGCCGTCGTCCATGCGTGCGAAGCCCTCGGCCTCCGGAGCGCCAGCGACATACAGTGGGCCTTCGATGGTGCGCGGAGTACCGCCGCTCAGGCCACGCTGCTTGTCCTCGGCGTCCATGCGCATGTCCAGGTAGTGGTCGAAGCCCAGGCCCGGGGCCAGGAGGCCGAACTGGGTGCCCTCGCCCAAAGCGTTGAGCACGCTCACCGAGGACCAGAACTCCTCGGGGGTGACGTCGTAGTCGTCGACCAACCGGTACAGATCGGACAGTAGGCGGTGCATGATCTGCTTGCCGCGCTCGCTGCCGCCGTCCTGGTCGAAACCGGCCACGGTCTTCAGGAAGTCCTGCACTTCAGGGGTATCGAAGATCTTGACGCTCATGGTGTTACCCTCATCGTTGTCGTTATGCCCACTCACCGTGGGGCTGGCGTGTCGTTGGAGTCAGCGATCGCCGTCGCGGATGGAAGACGGATGGCGACACAGCGGCTTGACGCTGATTTCCATGTAGGGGAAGAGCGGCAGCTTGCTGACGATCTCCTGCAGCTCGGCGTTGTCCTCGACGTCGAAGATGCTGACGTTGGCGTAGCTTCCCGCCACCCGCCACAGATGACGCCACTTGCCGGTACGCTGGAGTTCCTGCGAATAAGCCTTCTCGGTTGCCTTGATCTCGGCGGCCTGCTCGGCCGGCATGTCCGGCGGCAGCTTGACGGTCATTTCCACCTGAAACAGCATGTGTCTCTCCTCCTCAGTCTCTGCGCGACTCGTTATTTGCGCGACTCAGTTTTTTGCGTGCTCAGTTTTTGCGTGCATAGTGAGCCAACTTGTCTTCATCCAGGGTGATGCCAAGCCCTGGCCCTTGCGGCAGGTCGACGCCGAAATCGTGGTAGGTCAGCGGCTCGACGACGATGTCGTCCTTGAGCAATAGCGGGCCGAACATCTCGGTGCCCCAAGCCATATCGCCCAGCGTCGCCCAGGCATGCAGCGAAGCGGCGGTACCGATGGTGCCCTCCAGCAGGGTGCCGCCGTAGAGACCAATGCCTGCGGCCTGGGCCACATGAGCCAGTTCGAGAACCCCCTGCAGCCCGCCGGACTTGGCGATCTTCAGCGCATAGGCGCCACTGAAGCCGCGTGCCGCCAGCGTCAGGCCATCGCGGGCGTCCTGCACCGCCTCGTCGGCCAGCATGGGCACCAGGAAACGCTGCGAGAGACGCACCAGACCGGCGTGTTCGCGAGCGGGGATGGCCTGCTCGACCAGGTCGATGCCGGCATCCTGCAGTGCGGCGATGCCACGCACGGCGGTGGCCTCGTCCCAGGCCTGGTTGACGTCGACCCGCACGCTGGCCCGGTCGCCGAGCGCGGCCTTGATATCGGCCACGTGGCGCACGTCATGGTCCACGGCGTTGGCACCGATCTTGAGCTTGAAGTCGCAGTGACGGCGATCCTCGAGTCGCTGGAAGGCTTCGTCGATGTCCTTGCGGGTATCGCCGCTGGCCAGCGTCCACAGCACCGGCAGGTGGTCATGACGCGCCCCACCCAGCAGCTCGGCCACCGACAGTCCCAGGCGCTTTCCCTGAGCGTCGAGCAGTGCGGTTTCCAATGCCGACTTGGCGATGCTGTTACCCCGCGCATGGCGCTCCAGCCGAGCGCGCAGCGCATTGAGATTGCCCGAAGGCTGACCGATCAGCAGCGGCGCCAAATAGGTGTCGATGTTGCGCTTGATGCTTTCCGGGCTTTCGGGGCCATAGCTCAGCCCACCGATGGTGGTGCCTTCGCCCAAGCCCTCGATACCGTCGCTATGGCGCATACGCACGATGACCAGGGTCTGGCGCGCCATGGTGGTCATGGAGAGCTTGTGTGGACGGATGGTCGGCAGGTCGACCAGCAGCGTCTGGATGGTTTCGATCACGGATGACATGCGGGCTCCGAATTTCGCCAATCGGGTGATGTGAGTGGCAGTTTGATTGCAGCGAGAAGACGGAACCAATATTGTTTGAGTGCCCAGCCATACCCTGGAGGTATCATGGAGCTGCGACACCTGCGGTACTTCTGCGTCGTCGCCGAGGAGCTGAACCTGACCTGCGCAGCCGAGAGACTGCACATGTCGCAGCCCCCTTTATCCCGACAAATCAAACAATTGGAGACGGAAGTCGGTGCCGACCTGTTTGAACGGGGACCCCGGGGACTGCGCCTGACCGCCACGGGACAGTTCTTCCAGCAGCATGCCCTGCAGATTCTCGAAAAAGTCGATGCCACCCTCGAGGCCACGCGGCGCATGGCGCGCAGCAAGCGCATGATGTTCGGCATCGGCTTCGTGCCATCGGTGTTCTACGGCCAGTTACCGTTGCTGGTAAGGGGATTGCGACAAAAGGATAATGTTGAGCTGACCCTCGCGGAGCTAACCACGGTCCAGCAGATCCAGGCACTCAAGGCAGGACGCATCGACCTGGGCTTCGGCCGCCTGAGAATCGACGATCCCGACGTGGAGCAGGAAGTGCTGTTCGACGAACCGCTCATGGCCGCGCTACCGGTCGGCCACCCCTTGGAGGGAACTACGCCAACGCTGGAAGATCTGGCCCGCTACCCACTGGTCCTGTTTCCTGCCAAGCCTCGCCCCAGCATGGCCGATAACATCCTCGGGCTGTTTCGCCGCCACGGCTTGAAAGTCAACGTGATGCAGGAGGCCAACGAGTTGCAGACCGCGCTGGGACTCGTGGCCTCCGATATCGGCATCACCCTGGTGCCGGAACAGGTCAAACGCGTGCAGCGCGACGGCATCGTCTACGTTTATCTCGCCGACAAGAGCTTCACTTCGCCGGTGATCTGCAGCCGACGCAAGGGCGAGGTTCCCTCCCCCATCATGCAGGACGCCAACGCCATCCTCGAGGTCCTGGTGGAGAACCGCAGAAGCGGGCGCTATCCCTGAGGCTTTCCTGTCCGGGCGATTCATGCCCGCCCTCCAGCACAACGCCCTCACGACGAGGTGGCGTGGCGGTCGGTCCAGTACCAGCTGAACGCCATGGTCCCCGAGACCACCACCGCAACCACGGCCAGCGACCATCCGATGGGAATGGTGTACCAGTGCTCGATCAGCAACTTGATGCCGATGAACACCAACACCAGCGCCAGACCGTAATCCAGCAAGGAAAAGCGCTCAGCCAGACCGGCGAACAGGAAGTACATGGCGCGCAGCCCCAAGACCGCGAAGATGTTGGATGTCAACACGATGAAGGTGTCGCGGGTGATGGCGAAGATCGCCGGAATGCTGTCCACCGCGAAAATGATGTCGGAGATTTCCACCATGATCAGCACCACCAGCAAGGGAGTTGCCCAGCGCTTGCCCTGCTCCTTGATGGTAAATCGGTTGCCGTGCAGGGACCGGGTGATACGAAGATGGCCACGCATCCAGCGCAGCAAACGATTGTTCTCCACATTCGACTGCTTGTTCGCGCCCCAGGCCATCTTCACCCCGGTGAAGACCAGGAAGGCACCGAACACATAGAGGACCCATTCGAAGTTTCTGACCAGCCAGGCCCCGATCAGAATGATGACGATGCGCAGCACCACGGCACCGAGCACGCCGTAGATCAACACCCGACGCTGGAGTTCCGGGGAGATCCCGAAAAAGCTGAACAGCGTCAGCCAGACAAAGACGTTATCGACGGACAGGGACTTCTCGATCAGATAGCCGGTGAGAAACTCGGTGGCCTTGCTGTTGGCCATCGTGATGTCCTGGGTGGTGTACAGGTAGGCCCACAGCCCGGCACCGAACAGCAGCGACACCAGCACCCACACGGTCGACCAGGCAGCGGCCTCCTTCATCGACACCTTGTGGGTGTCACCCCGCATTAGCAGGTCCACGCCCAGCATGGCCAGCACGAGTAGTGCGAAGACTCCCCACAGCCACCAACTCTCGCCCATGTTCATTCCTGCGAGCCTCCCCGTCGAACGGCTTCCCATAGCATGCCGTCGCGCGATGAGCGCGACGACCCTCTACCGAGCGACATCGATCCTGCCCAGCCGGTTTCATTCCTCGCCCAGGTTTTGTGTTCTGCAATGCAAGAGTGTCCATCCATCACTTCCCGCGGCGGTTGAGCTTGCTCGGCGCGGTATCGTTCCCACCGCAACACCGGGCCGATGCCGCTGTCATAGATAATTGGCATCTATAAAGCGCTATGGATCACTACCGAAGATGCCAGCCTAGGGAAGGACCTATCGTGAGAGTCATCAAGCCGTTGTCTCGGTTCAGGGCAACAGAACCCGACACCACAAGGCGACGCCTGGGATGGGCCGCCTGGTTTGTCTTTGCCAATGTGCCTATCGCCTGGCTAATCGCCATTCGCTTTTTAAGCTGGATGTCCGTTCCCGACGTCATGACTGGCTTATACCTGGGATTGGTCTATATCGCACAGTTTACCTTGTTGGCATGGTTGCCCGGGTTATTTCTGCTGTCTCTGGCACTGATAGTACCGCGAAGCTGTCTGATTCTAATATGTATTATCGTTGCCACTCTGGCGCAGGGTTTGCTGATTACCGACACGCTGTTCTATAGCTTGTATCGGTACCACTTATCGGGGTTCATGTTTGAAGCACTCATCAAGGCCGGAGATCATACCTTCGAATTTTCATGGCAGATCTGGCTGACAGCCGCGCTAACCCTATTCACGCTGTTATTGATAGAAGCCGCAATCGCCATCGGCCTAACGCGTAAACGCCCCAGGGTGTGCTGGTTAGGGGCTGCATTCGTTGCATTTTTCTCGACACAACTGGCCGCCCACAGCTGGCATGCCTGGGCCGATGCCACCTACGATATCCGCATCACATCACTGACCCGGCATGTGCCGTTATATTACCCCGTAACGGCGAATCGGTTTTTGCATGGCCAAGGATGGGTAAGAGCACAAGCCTCACGCAAGGAGAGCCGGGTTCGCGAGTTGACGAGCTTCCGCGCCAGTGACGGGCTCAACTACCCTACCCGGCCTTTGGCGTGTCAGCCACCTCAAACCCGCCCCAACGTGTTGATGATTGCTGTGGATACATTGCGAGCCGACATGCTCGATCCACGCTGGATGCCGAACGTCTCAGAATTTGCCGATGAGACAAGTCAAATATTTACCAACCATTATAGTGGGGGGAATTCAACCAAGGCGGGCGGCTTCAGTCTGTTTTATGGGCTTCCCCCCACCTATTGGGATATCTTCGAGACGACACAAACGCCTCCAGCATGGATCGCGCGGCTGCAAGAACTTAACTACGAAATCAAGATCCTCTCCGCCGGCACGCTGATCAGCCCTGCACTTCACCGTACCGCTTTTGCCAGCATCGACGGGATTCGCCTCACTCCCCCCGGTGAGGAAGCCTGGCAACGAGACCAGCTTATCACTGACGACTGGCTGAATTTTACCGCTCAGCGTGGGGCCGATGCCGAACCGTTCTTCGGTTTTCTGTTTTATATGTCTGTCCACGGTTACAGCGTGCCGCCTGACTTTCCCAGGATCGAGCCCTACTGGGAAACCATCAACCACCTTGCACTCGACCAGGACTTCGATCCCACCCCCTACTTCAATCGTTACAAGACCGCGACTCGCTATGTCGACCAGCTCATTGGTCGAGTACTGAATGATCTCAAACAACGCAAGTTACTTAAAAACACCATCGTCATACTGACCTCCGACCACGGCGAGGAGTTTAACGACAACGGCAAAAACTATTGGGGTCACGGCAGCAATTACAGCGATGCTCAATTAAAAGTGCCAATGGTCTTATACTGGCCTGGCAAACCACCTTCCAAAATTACGCGCCGCACTTCCCATACCGATATACCTTCAACGCTAATGCAATCCGCACTGGGATGCCCACGGACCCCAGCGAGAGCCTATTCCATTGGAAGCAATCTATTTATACCGGATGATAAGGAGTGGATGATTGCTGGCAGCTACATAGATCATGCAATTGTCACCAAAAAGCACTTGTTCGTCACTTACCCTACTGGGCAATATGAGATCATGGACAAATCACTAAACCCCTCCAAAACAAATTTTCCTCCAGAAACCATGCTTAGAGACTCCCAGAAGGCCTTATCAAGATTTTACAATCATAGGAACAAGTAAATATTGAGCCTCTCCAGGCCCCGTCCAAACCAACCCTCAGGCCCCTTTTCCAGGCCCGGATCAGTGACACAAATGGGTAAATTGACCGGCAGTGTCCGGTGATAACTGAGTATTTTGGCTAATATCGGTTTGTTAGGATTTACCTTCATCAAGCCCCACAGCATGACGGACTGGCGAAGCCTAGGCGTTTTTGACGAACTCTTGAGGTGCAGCATCAGGATCGACATCAGCGCTTGACGGCCAATGCCGGCGTGCCAGTTTTTGGCAAACTGTATCGGTCAGCGATACATGCCAGATGATTTGAAATGGATAGTTCGGTCAGGTGTGGCGGCATTGGCCGTATCGGCACCGGCTCCGAAAGACAACTCCTTCATACCGTAGAAGTCGATGATCTCGATTTCCTTGCCAGTGATGCTCACCAAGCCTTGGGCTTCCAGGCGACGGAAAGTACGGCTCATGGTCTCGGGGACCAGGCCAAGGTAATTGGCAAGATCGAGACGCGACATCGGCAGCCGGAAGCGGCTAGCGGACAGGCCCCGGTTGGCGAAGTGCTCCGAGAACTTGAGCAGCATCACGGTCAGGCGCTGCTCGGCCGAGCGGCGTGTCAATAGGTGGGCAGTGCTCTGCTCGGAGAGCAGCCCGCGGCTCATGATACGGACCAGCTGGTGCTGCAGTGCCGGGGTCTGGTCACCCAGGGTTTCCAGATCATTGAAAGGAATCTCGCACACACTGGTCGACTCCAGGGCCACGGCAGTTGAGGGATGACTGCGGGTCAGGATTGCGTCGAGCCCGATGACTTCACCTGGCAGGTGGAAGCCCGAGATATGCTCGTCACCGTTAGCCAGTAGGTTCGTGGTCTTCACCGACCCGGTACGCACCGCGAATATCGAGTTGAAACGCTGCCCCACCCGGAACAGGTACGTGCCCCGTGCCACCGGCTTGCGGCGTTGAACGATGCCTTCCAGCTTGTTGACGTCAGACTGGGCCAGGTTCTCTGGTAGGCACAGGGAGCTCAGGCGACAGTTTCGGCAGTTGTTTTTCGCGTCGCTCAGTGTGGCAATACGGATCATGGCATGTTTCTCCTCAGTCCGGGGCTCCCCGCTCATTATCTACCTATGCTAGATAGAGCTGAGGGCTGCCGCGATAACCCTTTGGAGGTAGCTGGGGTGATATTGTGGGGTAAACGGCTCGGCAACGTGTTCGGTGGACGTCACCCCGGCGATACAGGACATCTCGGCGACGCCGGCATGATCGAGGCGCAGGGCCACCTCGTTGGCCAACTGAGCCACGTCGGAGCAGCCCGAACAGGAATAGATCAGTGCCGGCGGGAGCGGGAGTCGGAGCGGACCATCGAGCCTCCTGCGGTGAGTATGGTCAATGATCTTGCATGGCCAGGTCGCGCAGTCGCCGATCGTCGAGCACGACCAGTTGCTGGCGCTCGACACGGATGAGCCCGAGATCGCGCAACCGGCCCAGCAGCCGCGACAGGGTTTCCGGGGTCATCGCCAGTTGCGCGGCCAGCCAGTACTTGGGGATGGTCAGGCGCACCACCTGGGGGTCCTTCGACCGACCCGACGACAGCTGACGCAGAAGGTAACTGACCAGGCGCGCCATGGCATCGGCCTGGGTCAGCAGCGCCAGATCCTCGAGCCGTTCGGTCAGTTCCAGGGCCAGGCGGCTCATGTATTCCGCACGACAGGCCGGGGCATTCTCCAGGATCTCGCGGCAGTGCGCGGTGGGAATCGCCAGCACATGGGTACGTTGCAGCGCCTCGGCGGAATACAGGTAGGCCCCCTCGCGGGATACCATGCTCAACTCGCCCAGGGTGCCACCGCGTTCCACGCAACGGATGGTGGCCAGGCGTCCATCACCGGCCATCCTGACCAGGCGTACCCCGCCGCTGATCACCACATACAGCCAGTGGGCGGACTCCTGCTGACGAAACAGCCACTCACGCTGAGCGGCGACCTGCACCTGGGCGCTGTCCAGCAAGTCTTCCGCGGTGGGCTCATCGAGGTGCCCCAGCCAGGGCACCTCGGCCACCAGCTCGCGCAGGTAGCGGCGCTTGACCAGGATATCAATCGGTGAATTGTGAAATGGGCAGGAACGCATAGTCGCGACCCTCCTCGACGCTGTCGTTGGCCGCCACCAGCAGTTGCCAGCCCACCAGCGAGGCCACCGGGTTACCGTGCAGGTCTTCGGCCAGCACCCGGTCCAGGGCATTTTCCAGACGACAGGATTCACGTAGGCCGGATGGGGTCGCGGCTGCGATCAGGCGTGCCCGGGCGCTCTCCAGGTCGAGCAGACCGGTGCCGAGCTCGGCGCAACTCATACGCCCTCCTTGGCTGTCGCACTGCTGCCCGGTTGACGGCTGGCACAGTGCTCGGCCTCGGGCAGCACCATGGCGACGAAATTGCACGGTCGGGTGCGCGCGTCGAGCTGCGAGACAAGAATGCCGTTCCAGGCCATGGCACAAGCCCTAGGCGAGCCGGGCATGGCGAAGACCAGGGTACGGTTGGCGACGCCCGCCACGGCCCGCGATTGGATCGTCGAGGCGCCGATGCTGGCGAACGAGAGCTGACGGAACAGCTCGCCGTAGCCGTCGATGGCCTTGTCGAACAATGGCGTCAGCGCTTCCGGTGTGGTGTCACGCGCGGTGAAGCCGGTACCACCGTTGACCAGGATCGCCTGGACGTCGTCGCGGGCGACCCACTGCGAGACCGCGGCACGAATCTGGTAGATGTCATCGGGCACGATGCGGCGCTCGATCAAGTCATGCCCGGTCTCGGTCAGCCGTGCTTCGAGCAGGTCACCGCTGCCATCCTCGGCGAAGCCACGGGTGTCGGAGACGGTGAGCACGGCGATGCCAAGCGGCACGAAGGGTGCGTCTGCAGAAACATGGGCCATCAAGCTCTCCTATTGCATCAGGCTGCTATCGGATTCATCATCGAGAGCGATACCGTCGACACCGGTCCGCGACTCGAGCGCCAGCAGATAATGGCGCAGGACGCGGCGAGTGGCCTGTTCACGCAGCGTGTGGCGGACCCGCTCGGCGACTCGCTCGAAGGGCAACGCATGACCCTCGCGACGTTCGTCGATCACGACCACGTGCCAACCGTAGCGCGAGGCCAGCGGCCGCTCGTGCAGGCCTTCGGGCAGGTGCTGCAGGGCACGGTCGAGTTCGGCGACGGTCTGGCCCGGCGCCAGCCAGCCCAGCTCACCGCCCTCATCTCTCGACGGGCACGCGCTATGACGCTGGGCGAATTCGGTGAAACGCCCGGGTGCCGCCGTAAGCGCCTCGATCAGTTCCTGACCGAGCCGGTACTGGGCATCGCGAGCCTCGGCGTCGTCAGGAGCGGCGGCCAGCAACACATGGCGCACGCGTACCCGACCAGGTTCGCTGAAACGGGTCGGCGCTGCGGCATAGAAACGGCGGCAGTCGTCATCGCTGGGCTCGGGGACGTCAAGCTCCTCTTCGAGCAGTGTGGCGATCACCAGGTCGGTTTCCTCCTCTCCCGTCACGTCCAGGCCGAGTTCCGCGGCACGCTGGCGCAGCAATTCGCGCACCACTAAGGCACGGACCGCCTTGAGCTGGGCGCTGCCGGCGTTGTCCGCCGGGTGGTACTGCATCTCGCGGGCGATGGCCTCTTCACTGATCGTGGCCTCGCCGACCTGGATGGGCGGGGGAATGACGCTCCCCGGCAGTTGTTCGATCTCGATCATCTGCATGGTGTTGTCCCTTATTAGTTCGAAACAATCTCGAAAAACTGAGCGAGCGAAGGCCAGACTAGGCGGGGATCAGTGAAAAAAGCGGAGTTTACGAGTTTGTAAATGAGCATTTTTAAACTGATCCCCAACAACGTATGGCCGAGCACAGCCAGTTTTCAGGCCCGGCGGCGAACAATCTGATACCGCCGCGTTACATACCCGAGCGGTACACTCCACACATGCACCAGACGTGTGAACGGGAATACCAGCACAATGGTCAGGCCGACCAGGATGTGCAGCTTGTAGATCAGGCCAATGCCTTCCAGATGCGCGGCAGCGCCGCCCTGGAAGAACACGATGGACTGGGCCCAGTGGGCGAGCCGGATCATCACGCCGCCATCGAGATGGCCGAGCGCCGGAATGATAGTCGCGAGGCCCAGCGTCACCTGCACCACCAGCAAACCGATGATCAGCGTGTCCATGGGACTGGACGAGGCCCGCACGCGGGCGTTGGTCAGGCGGCGATGGAACAGCATGGCGCCGCCGACCAGGCACATCACCCCGGCGATGCCACCGACCACGATCGCGATCACCTGCTTGGTACCGGCGCTCATGAACGGTGCGTAGACCCAGTGCGGGGTCAGCAAGCCGACCAAGTGGCCGAAAAAGATCGTGATGATGCCGATATGGAACAGGTTGCTGGCCAGGCGCATATGCTTCGACGACAACATCTGGCTGGAACCGGTCTTCCAACCGTACTGGCCGTGATCGAAGCGCAGCAGGCTGCCAATCAGGAAGACACTGCCGGCCAGGTAGGGGTAGAGCCCGAACAGTAATGAGTCGAGATAATTCATGACAGGTCTCCGGTTATCGTTTCTGGGCGGAGCTGGCGGGCTCGAGAATGCGCACCGCCTCGCCCTGGGTCGCCCGCTTGCGCTCGGCCAGCCGTCGCCCCTCGGCGGATTGCAGCGCGCAGTCCTGGTCGGACGCGGCGGAGAAGCGCACCGCCTCCTCCTCCCACACTGCGTCCAGCGCCTGGGGCGTATCGTCGCGCTCCTCCTCGCACACCTTGGAGCGGTAGCGATCGACGTCGGCTTCGGCACCGATCAGTGCCAGAAGCGCCAGCGGTACCCGGGCGTGTTCGGCATCACGCTCTTCCAGCCGCGCAGCGAGCAACGCCAGGATGTGGCGGATCTCGCCCAGCCAGCGGGCGATCTCGGCCTCCGAGCGTGTGGACAGGTACTCGAGGAACAGCGGCAGGTAATCCGGCAGTTCGCGAGCGTCGAGCTCGAAACCGGCGGCCTCGTACTCGGCCAGCAGGTCGACCATGGCCTGGCCGCGGTCGCGCGATTCGCCGTGCACGTGCTCGAACAGCAGCAGCGAGGTCGCGCGCCCCTTGTCGAACTGGGCCACGTACGTGGCCTGCAGTTCGAGCAGATCGGTGTCGGCGATGCGCTGGCACCAGGCCATCAGCTCGGTGCGCAGTACCGCGGACCAGCGACGCTCGGCGCCGAGGATCTCGATCATGTCCCCCGCCGCTTCCTGCAGCTCGGGCGTCGGGTAGTCGAGCAGGCGGGCCAGCACACGCAGGCTGCGCATGCCGACGGGCTCGATTTGCAGTGCCGCCTCAGCCATGACTCACCTCCTCACTCTTGTCATCGCTCTGGGCCTGCGGATCGTAGACGTCGACCGGCTGCACCAGCTTGGTGGTCTGCTTGCGGCCGCCAAACAGGCTCGCCTCGCTGTCGCCGCCATGGCAGCCATTGCCGAAGCTGAAGCCGCAGCCGCCGCGCTCGGGGAAGGCTTCGGTAGCCATCTCGCGATGGCTGGTCGGCACCACGAAGCGGTCCTCGTAATTCGCGATGGCGAGATAGCGGTACATCTCCTCCACCTGGGCTTCGGTCAGGTCCACGGCCTCCAGCACACTGGCATCGGCCTGGCCTTCGACATGCTTGCCGCGCATGTAGACGCGCATCGCCATCAAGCGCTTGAGGGCCAGCACCACGGGCTCCTCCTCGCCGGCGGCAAGCAGGTTGGCCAGGTACTTCACCGGGATACGCAGCGATTCGATCCTGGGCAGCACGCCGTCGTATTCGACGTGACCAGCTTCCGCCGCGGACTGGATCGGCGACAGCGGCGGCACGTACCAGACCATCGGCAGGGTGCGGTATTCGGGATGCAGCGGCAGCGCCAGCCCCCAGTCGATGGCCAGCTTGTAGACCGGCGACGCCTGGGCAGCCTTGATCACGCTGTCGGGGATGCCGTCCTGCTTCGCTTGGGCGACCACCTTCGGGTCGTGCGGATCGAGGAAGATCTCGCACTGGCGGTGGTAGAGATCACGCTCGTCGGCGGAGCTGGCCACTTCCTCGATACGGTCGGCATCGTAGAGCAGCACGCCGAGATAGCGGATGCGGCCCACGCAGGTCTCGGAGCACACGGTCGGTTGACCGGCCTCGATACGCGGGTAGCAGAAGATGCACTTCTCGGATTTGCCGGTCTTCCAGTTGTAGTAGATCTTCTTGTACGGGCAGCCGGAGATGCACATCCGCCAGCCGCGACACTTGTCCTGGTCGATCAGCACGATGCCGTCTTCCTCACGCTTGTAGATCGCGCCACTCGGGCACGACGCCACGCACGTCGGGTTGAGGCAGTGCTCGCACAGCCGGGGCAGGTACATCATGAAGGTGTTCTCGAACTGGCCGTAGATATCGGCCTGGACCTGTTCGAAGTTGGCATCCTTGCGGCGCTTGGCGAACTCGGTACCGAGGATCTCCTCCCAGTTCGGGCCCCATTCGATCTTGTTCATGCGCTCGCCGGAAATCAGCGAACGCGGGCGCGCCACCGGCTGATGATCGCTTTGCTTGGCGGTGTGCAGGTGCTGGTAGTCGAAATCGAACGGCTCGTAGTAGTCATCGATCTCGGGCAGGTCGGGGTTGGCGAAGATGTTCGCCAGCACCCGCCACTTGCCGCCGATACGCGGTTCGATCCTGCCGTCCTTGCGACGCAGCCAGCCGCCCTTCCACTTCTGCTGGTTCTCCCACTCCTTGGGATACCCGATCCCGGGCTTGGTCTCGACGTTGTTGAACCAGGCGTACTCCACGCCCTCGCGACTGGTCCAGACGTTCTTGCAGGTCACCGAGCAGGTGTGACAGCCGATGCACTTGTCGAGGTTGAGGACCATGCCTACCTGTGAACGGATCTTCATTTCACGGCCTCCTGTACGTAGTCATTGCCCTCACCGTCCAACCAGTCGACACGCCCCATCTTGCGCACCATGACGAACTCGTCGCGGTTGGAGCCGACCGTTCCGTAGTAGTTGAAGCTATAGGAGAGCTGCGCGTAGCCGCCGATCATGTGGGTTGGCTTGGGACACACGCGCGTCACCGAGTTATGGATGCCGCCGCGAGTGCCGGTGACCTCGGAACCCGGCACGTTCACGTTGCGCTCCTGGGCGTGGTACATCATCACCATGCCGTTCTTGACCCGCTGGCTGACCACCGCCCGCGCGGCGATCGAACCGTTGGCGTTGTAGACCTCGATCCAGTCGTTGTCCTCGACGCCGATATCCAAGGCATCGTCCTCGGAGAGCCATACCACCGGGCCGCCACGGTTGAGCGTCAGCATCAGCAGGTTGTCGCTGTAGGTGGAGTGGATCCCCCACTTCTGGTGCGGGGTGATGAAGTTCAGCGCCTTGCTCGGGAAACCGTTATCGGCCGGCAGCGTGAAGCCCTTGACCGCCTTGGTGTCGATGGGCGGGCGGTAGACCAGCAGGCTTTCGCCGAAGGCACGCATCCAGGGGTGGTCCTGATAGAACTGCTGGCGGCCACTCACCGTGCGCCATGGAATCAACTCGTGGACGTTGGTGTAGCCGGCGTTGTAGGAGACATGCTCGTCCTCGAGGCCGGACCAGGTCGGGCTGGAGATGATCTTGCGCGGCTGGGCGACCACGTCGCGGAAACGGATCTTCTCCTCTTCCTTGTTCACCGCCAGATGGGTATGGTCGCGGCCGGTGATCTTCGACAGCGCGCCCCAGGCCTTGACCGCTACCTGGCCGTTGGTTTCCGGCGCCAGCGACAGGATCACCTCGGCGGCGTCGATCGCCGTCTCGATCTTCGGGCGGCCCTTGGCCGGCCCTTCCTGCTTGACGTAGTTGAGCTTGCCGAGCAGCTCGATCTCGCTGTCGGTGTTCCAGCTGATGCCCTTGCCGCCGTTGCCGAGCTTGCCCAGCGCCGGGCCGAGCGAGGTGAAGCGCTCGTAGGTGGCCGGATAGTCGCGCTTGACCTCGATCAATGCCGGCATGGTCTTGCCGGGGATCGGCGCGCACTCGCCTTTCTTCCAGTCCTTGACCTCGGGCTGGGAAAGCTCGGCGGGCGAGTCGTGCTGGTGTGGCAGGGTGACCAGGTCGGTCTCCTCGCCCAGGTGCCCCACGCAGACCTGGGAGAAGGCCTTGGCGATGCCCTTGTAGATCTCCCAGTCGCTGCGCGACTCCCACGCCGGATCGGTGGCCGCGGTCAGCGGGTGGATGAAGGGGTGCATGTCGGACGTGTTGAGGTCGTCCTTCTCGTACCAGGTCGCCGTCGGCAGCACGATATCCGAGTAGAGGCAGGTGGTGGACATGCGGAAGTCCAACGTCACCAGCAGGTCGAGCTTGCCCTCGGGGGCCTCGTCGTGCCACATCACCTCTTCTGGCTTACTGCGACCTTCGACGCCCAGATCCTTGCCCTGGATACCGTGACGGGTGCCCAGCAGGTACTTGAGCATGTACTCGTGGCCCTTGCCGGAGCTGCCCAGCAGGTTGGAACGCCAGATGAACATGTTGCGCGGGAAGTTCCGCGGGTCGTCCGGATCTTCCGCAGCAAAAGCCAACTGATTACAAGTCAGTTGGTCCACGACATAGTCGACGGTGGACTTGCCGGCGGCCTTGGCTTCTTCCGCCAGGCGCAGCGGGTTGGTACCGAGCTGCGGCGCGGAGGGCAGCCAGCCCATGCGCTCGGAGCGCACATTGAAGTCGATCAGGCTACCGCTATAGTCGGCCGGATTGGCCAGCGGCGAGAGGATCTCCTTGACGTCGAGCTTCTCGTAGCGCCACTGGCTGGAATGGTTGTAGAAGAACGAGGTGGAGTTCATGTGGCGCGGCGGACGCGTCCAGTCGAGGCCGAACGCCAGCGGTTGCCAGCCGGTCTGCGGACGCAGTTTCTCCTGCCCCACGTAGTGGGCCCAGCCGCCGCCGCTCTGACCGATGCAGCCGCACATCACCAGCATGTTGATCAGCCCACGGTAGTTCATGTCCATGTGGTACCAGTGGTTCATGCCGGCACCGACGATGATCATGCTGCGGCCGCGGGTCTTGTCGGCGTTGTCGGCGAACTCGCGAGCGATACGGATACACTGCTCGGCGGGCACGCCGGTGATCTTCTCCTGCCAGGCCGGGGTGTAGGGCTTGATCTGATCGAAGGTCGTGGCACCGTCGTCCTCGCCCTCTTTCCCAAACCCTCGATCGATGCCGTAGTTGGCACACATCAGGTCGAATACGGTGACCGCCAGCACATCGCTGCCGTCGGCCTTCTGCAGGCGCTTGGCGGGCAGGCTGTGGTACAGCAGCTCGTCTCCCGCCACATGATCGAAATGCTCGTGGGCAATGCCACCGAAGTAGGGGAACGCCACCCTGGCCACATCGTCGTTCTTGTCGGCCAGGCTCAGCAGCGGCTTGATCTCCTCACCGTCGGCATCACGCGACTCGAGATTCCACTTGCCCTGGTTGCCCTCCTTCTCGCCGCTATTTTCACCCCAACGGAAACCGATCGAGCCACGTGGCACGACGAGTCGATCGGACAATTCGTCCCACGCCACGGTCTTCCACTCGGGGTTGTTGTCCTGGCCCAGGTTGGCGGCGAAGTCGCTGGCACGGAGCTGCTTGCCGGGTACGAAGCTGCCGTCGTCACGCTTCTCGAGCTCGACCAGGAACGGCATGTCGGTGTAGCGACGCACATAGTCGGTGAAGTAGGCGCTGGGCTTGTCGAGGTGGAACTGCTTGAGGATCACATGGCCCATGGCCATGGCCAGTGCGGCGTCGGTGCCCTGCTTGGCAGAGAGCCATTCGTCGGTCAGTTTGGAGACCTCGGCATAGTCCGGTGTGATGGACACGGTCTTGGTGCCCTTGTAGCGCACCTCGGTGAAGAAATGAGCGTCGGGGGTACGGGTCTGGGGCACGTTGGAGCCCCAGGCAATGATGTAGCCGGAGTTGTACCAGTCGGCGGATTCGGGCACGTCGGTCTGCTCGCCCCAGGTCATCGGCGAGGCTGGCGGCAGGTCGCAGTACCAGTCGTAGAAGCTCATGCACACGCCACCGATCAGCGACAGGTAGCGGCTGCCCGCGGCGTAGGAAACCATCGACATGGCCGGAATCGGCGAGAAACCGAGGATGCGGTCGGGTCCGTACTGCTTGGCGGTATAGACGTTGGAAGCGGCGATCAGCTCGTTGAGCTCGTCCCAGTCGGCACGCACGAAGCCGCCCATGCCGCGGGCGCGCTTGTACTGTTTGGTCTTGGCCGGGTCCTCGACGATCGACGCCCAAGCCTCGACCGGATCGCCCTTCTCCCGCTTCGCCTCGCGCCACAGCGCCAGCAGCGGCTTGCGGATCATCGGATGCTTCAAGCGGTTGGCGCTGTACAGGTACCAGGAGTAGCTGGCACCCCGCGGACAACCGCGCGGCTCGTGGTTGGGCAGGTCGGGGCGGGTGCGCGGGTAGTCGGTCTGCTGGGTCTCCCAGGTGACCAGGCCGTTCTTGACATAGATCTTCCAGCTGCATGAGCCGGTGCAGTTCACCCCGTGGGTGCTGCGCACGATCTTGTCGTGTTGCCAACGGGCGCGATAACCGTCTTCCCAGGCGCGGGATTCGTCGCGAACCTCACCATGGTCGTTGGCGAAGGGCTCGCGCGTCTTGCGAAAGAAATTCAGCCGGTCAATGAAATGACTCATGGTCGATCTCCAGGCTCCTCATCAATGGGCGACCGCTCGAGGCGGCTCCTGATAAGGATTCTGGGAGATCGATCGGCGAATTACTGCCCGGTTACCTCCATATACCCGGGTTCTACCCACAAGGGGATAGAGGCCCGTGTCATGCGGGTTACGTCATTGGTTCAGGCTTGTAACCGTGGGGCATGAAGCTGCTCCCACAGCATCACCAGCATGCACACGCCAAGCACGGCATAGAGGAACATGAAGCCGGCGGTACGGATGCCGATCCAGGTATCGCCGAGCGCGAACATCAACGGCGGCATGGCGGCGAACAGCCCGCCCAAGGCCAGCGCCAGCCCTCCTACGCGGGCCATGTCCTCGCCGTGATCGCGATGGATCAGGCGCATCAGGCTGCCCTTGCCGATGCCCATCGCCAACCCCATGATGACCAATAGCGCGACGAACCCCCACAGCGGCATATGGAAGCTAAAGACCAACTCGCCCTTCACGCCCTGGATATTGATCGAGAAGCTGGGATAGGAAAGCCAGAACAGGCAAGCCAACACCCATAGACCGACCCACCAACGAAGGCTACGGAAGTCGCGCCAGTCAGCCAGCGCGCCTCCGACGATCTGACCCAGTCCACTGGACAGAGTGAAGGCCAGCGACCAAAGCGCGGCACTGGCCAGTGGCAGGTGGTATTGCGCGGATAGATAGCTCGGTAGCCACAGTGCCAGCGCCACGAAGGCACCGAAGAAGAAGCTGTAGTAGAACGCCAGCCGCCAGGCTGCCCAACAATACGGCAGCCATGTTCGGTAACGAGGGCGTGGCGCATGCGACGACACTGTGGATGCCGAATCGTCGGCAAACAACCACAGCAGAAGTGCGACGAGCACGATCAGCAGGAGATACAGGGAAGGCGCCAGACGCCAGCCGTAGGCCTGACTGACCAGAGGCAGCAGCAGGTAGCTCAGTCCCGCACCCAGCATCCCGGCGCCATACAACCCCAGCGCCAGGCCGGCATGCCGCGATGGCCCCCATGTCGCTACCCGCACCAGACCCGCCACCAGCGTGCCGGCGCCTACCCCCAGGCCAGCCCCCGCCAGCAGGAACTCGACGTAATGCTGTGCCTGACCGATCCACCACAGGAAGGGGCACACCAGCCACAGGCAGGCGATCATTACCCGTCGGCCGCCCACACGCTCGGCCAGCCGTGCCGCCAGCAGGCTGACCACGGCACCGCTAAGCATGGGGCTCGCCAGCAACCCGGCGAAGGCCAGTTCACTGAGGCCCAGAGTGCTACGCAGTTCGACGCCAAGCACGGCGAAAATGGTCCAGCAGGCGAACACCAGGGCAAACGCCAGTGGCGACAACAGGATGACCACCAGTGGCCGGTAGCCAAGGCTAGGGGCGGGCAAAGTGGCTCCCGTGGTGGGTATCATGGCGAAAAGATCTCGTGAGATAATTACGAGAAATTTTCGATTGCGGGACCAATGGCGTCAAAAGAGCATCGGAGATATCACTTTCGAGGTAGATTCCCTACTTACGACCTAGGCTATAGTCAGACGCTTCAAGATACCCGCCCCCGGAGGGGCTTGCTGACTCGATGAACCTCCTGCAACGCTCCCTGGTCGCGCGTATCACTGCGTCGCTGCTCGCCATCAGCGTGATGGCGCTGATCAGTATCGCGGTCACCATGATGGTGGCCAGTGGTAGTCGCGGCGGCGCCGCTGCCATCAACATGGCCGGCTCGCTGCGCATGAATACCTACCAGATCATCGTCGCCCTGCAACGTTACGAACAGCAACCTACGACCGAACCGCGCGAGCAGGTCATACACCTGGCCGAGCGCTTCGCGCAGCGGCTCGACAGCCCCGAGCTGACCGGCAGCATTCCCGCACCCGCCGATCACGACCTGCAACGCCAATATCGTCTGATTCATGGCCGCTGGGACGAGGAACTGGCACCGCAAATCAACGCAGCCATCAAGGGAGACAAGGTACGGACCGCGGCTCTCAACACCACCCTGGACAGCCTGGTTGGCGATATCGACACACTAGTGACCCTGCTCGAGCAGAACAGTGAATCGAAGATTCGCCTGCTCAGTCTGCTGCAGATCCTGTTCCTGGCGCTGACCGCGGTGGTGATAGCCATCGTGCTCTACGATATTCGCCACAACCTGGTCGCCCCACTGCGGCAATTGGTGGTACTGGCCCGTGAGGCGGCACACCGCAACTTCCGTTATCGCACCCGCCTGCAGGGCAGCGACGAACTGGCACTGCTGGGGCGCACCTTCGACACCATGGCCGAGGAACTGGCCACCAGCTATGCCGAGCTCGAAGAGCGCGTGTCGCGCAAGAAGCAGGAACTCGAGCGCAGCAACCGGGCGATGCAGATCCTCCACGACGGCAGCCGCACCCTGTATGGCGGCGGCAACGATCTATGCGCCAGCGCGGCGCCCATGCTACGCGACCTGGAATCGCTGCTGGATATCGGCCCCATCCGGCTGTCACTCAACGACCCCCAGGACGAGCGCCAGATTCCGATCCTCGCCACCCACTCGGCGACCCGTCCGGAATACTGTCGTGACCACGATTGTTATGCCTGTCTGATCGATCCCCGGCCACTTCAGGTCGAACAGGGCCCCGACACCGAATGCCTGCTGCTGCCGGTGAGTGTCGGTGACGAATTGCTCGGCACGCTGGAGATCAGTTACTCGAAGGCCAGAGGCCTCGGCGACAGCACACGACGCCTGCTCAACGCGCTATCCGACCAGTTGGCCACGGCGATCTATCTGCAACGGCGCATCGAAGAGCAGCAGCAAGTCTCATTGATGCACGAGCGCACCATCATCGCCCGCGAATTGCACGACTCCCTGGCGCAGTCGCTTTCCTACCTGAAGATGCAGGTGGCACGGCTCGAGCGCATGCAGGCCAAGCAGATCCCCCCCGAGACCCAGGCCGAGGTGCTCGATGAGCTGCGCACCGGGCTCAACAGCGCCTATCGTCAGCTACGCGAACTGTTGACCACCTTCCGCCTCAAGCTGGAGACACCTGGCCTGCAGGCGGCACTGCGCCAAACGACCGATGAGTTCGCCGAACGCATGATGACGCCCGTGGAGCTCGATTACGACGTGCCGCCACACCTGCTCAACCCCAATGAAGAGATCCACGTGCTGCAGATCGTCCGCGAGGCGTTGGCCAACACCCACAAGCATGCCCAGGCTCACTGGACAGGGGTCACGGTACGTTTCGCCGATGCCAAGCTTCAGGTTCGCATCGAAGACGACGGCATCGGACTTGCCAGCGGCGACTCTCCACCACAGCATTATGGCCTGGTGATCATGCGTGATCGTGCCCACACCTTGGGTGGCGAATTGCAGGTAAGCAATCGCGAGTCCGGGGGTACCCGGGTCATGCTGGAGTTCATGCCACAGACCGCGCGCCTGATCGCCCAACAGCCAACGACGTCGTCAGAAGCGCTAGCCACGATAACCGAAGGGAACAGGACCTGACCCATGGCCAAGTCAGAGCAAGACACACCGGCAAGCATCCTGATCATCGACGACCATCCGCTGCTGCGCCGTGGCGTCAAGCAGTTGCTCGAACTCGAGGATGACCTGGTGCTGGCCGGTGAAGCCGGCGAGCCGGAAAAGGGCATCCGTCTGGCTACGGAGCTCGATCCCGACCTGGTACTGCTGGATCTCAACATGCCAGGGCTCAACGGCATTGAGACCCTCAAGCGGCTGCGCGAAGCGAATTTCGCCGGGCGCGTCGTGATATTCACCGTCTCCGACAGCGAGGATGATGTGATCGCCGCCCTGAAGGCCGGCGCCGACGGCTACCTGCTCAAGGACATGGAGCCCGAGGACATGGTGCGCCAACTGCGCCAGGCCGCCCTGGGCCGCATGGTGATCAGCGAGAACCTCACTGCCCTGCTTGCCGCGGCCCTGCGCCAGCAACGCTCGGCCCCCGCGACGCCGGACATCCACAGCCTGACCCAGCGCGAGCGAGAAATCTTGCGCGAACTGGCAGCCGGGCTGTCCAACAAACTGATCGCCCGCAAGCTCGATATCAGCGAAGGCACCGTCAAGGTACACGTCAAGCACCTGCTCAAGAAGCTCAACCTGCGCTCGCGGGTCGAGGCGGCAGTATGGGCGGTTCAGGAAGGGCTGGAAACGTAGGAAATATCGACGGCCTGCTGCGTTCCTTTCTCCTTGTGGTATAGCGGTGCCTCAGCTAAACCATTCGAAGCCCATTCCGATTCCGACCTCTCAAGCCGTAATATCCCCACCGATACTCCCGGGACTTTTTATGGATACCTCCAAAAAAGTCCCGGCATCGACATATCGATTTCCCGTCTTGATCTGCCAGACAGACTTTTTACAAATCAATTGATTGACGTCATACCCCTCGTATCTAGAAAGAGGTATTCCCACCATTTTCGGCGATTTTCGCCACGTTTATTCGCTCGGTTTCACAGCATATCTTTCTTCTTGTCAATGATATCTGGCGCCAGTGAAATTCACGGCTGGCGGTGAGGAATCACGCAAGCGAGGGGACGGATATGTCCAATACCAATGTCGACTTACAGGCCTTGGCCAAGCCTCGGCTCAATGGCGACCTGCATGTGTGGGACGTCGAGAACGAGACATTCTGGCAACAGCAGGGCAGGCGCATCGCCACCCGCAACCTGTGGATCTCCATTCCCTGCCTGCTGGTGGCCTTCGGCTACTGGCAGATGTGGGGCATGCTGACGGTGCAGATGAACAACCTCGGCTTTCCCTTTTCCGAGGCAGAGCTCTTCACCCTGGTCGGCATCGCTGGCCTTGCCGGTGCCACCCTGCGCATTCCGGCATCGTTCATGATCCGTATCGCCGGCGGGCGCAACACCATCTTCCTGACCACGGCGCTGATGATCATTCCCTGCCTTGGCGCCTATTTCGCCCTGCAGAGTCAACACACGCCACTGTGGGTCTTTCAGCTCCTGGCGCTGGTCTCCGGCGTCGGCGGCGGTAACTTCGCCTGCTCGATGAGCAACATCAGCACCTTCTTCCCCAAGAGACAGCAAGGCTACGCACTGGGCATGAACGCCGGCCTCGGTAACCTCGGCGTCACCGGTATGCAGATCCTGATTCCGCTGTCGATGACCGCCGCCGTGTTCGGCGTGTTCTCCGGCGATCCCATGGAGCTGGTACGCGCCAGCGGCACCCTGATCGGCCGCATTTCAGAGGGCACCCCAACCTGGCTGCACAACCCGGCCCTGGTCGGCGTGGTAGTGCTGGTACCGCTGTGCGCCGCGGCCTGGTTCGGCATGAACAACCTGCGCACCATTACCCCCAACCCCGGCTCCCCGTTGGCGGCCTTCGGCAAGATCCTTGGACTCTACAACCTGGGCCTGGTCACCTCGGCCGTCGGCATCTATCTGATGCTGCCCCCTCCGGTGGGCCTGGGCGTACTCAACATGTGGCTGGCCCTGCCGCTGACCATCGTGCTGACCCTTGGACTGATGCGTCTGATTCCGGGCGAGATCAAGCCCAATATCCAGAAGCAGTTCGCGATTTTCCACGACAAGCACACCTGGTCGATGACGGTTCTGTACATCGCCACCTTCGGCTCGTTCATCGGCTTCTCGGCGGCCCTGCCGCTCTCCATCGAGGTGATCTTCGGCTCGATGATGAACGTGGCCGCCGACGGCAGCCTGGAGCGGGTGGCCAACCCCAATGCCCCCAGTGCCATGACCTGGGCATGGATGGGACCGTTCGTGGGTGCTGCGATCCGGCCGATCGGCGGCTGGATTTCCGACAAGATCGGCGGCTCCATCGTCACCCAGACCATTTCGGCGATCATGGTCGCCGCCTCCCTCGGCGTCGGCTACGTGATGATGCTGGCCTACAACTCCAGTGATCCGAATGCCTATTTCTGGACATTCCTTGGCCTGTTCATCGTGCTGTTCGCCGCCAGCGGCATCGGTAACGGATCCACCTTCCGCAGCATCGGCGTGATCTTCGATCAACAGCGTAAAGGGCCGGTGCTGGGCTGGACCTCTGCAGTCGCCGCCTATGGCGCCTTCATCGCCCCGCGGGTGATGGGTGAGCAGATCCAGGCCGGCACCCCTGAACTCGCCATGTACGGCTTCGCGGTGTTCTACGCAGTGTGCCTGGTCGTCAACTGGTGGTTCTACCTGCGCAAGAGCGCCTACGTGAAGAATCCGTGATAACGGCAAGGAGCGACTGAACATGGCATCCTCTCGTTTCAAGCAGTACTCGGTGCTGACCGCCAACACTTTCGCCTTCACCATGTGTTTCATGGTGTGGACGATGTTCGGCGAGATCGGCGTGCCCATCGCCGAGAAGCTGAGTCTCAGCGATACCCAGTTTGGGGTTCTGGCGGCGCTGCCGATCCTCACCGGCTCGCTGGTGCGACTGCCGTTGGGCGCCCTGACCGACCGCTATGGTGGCCGCCCGGTGTTCATGCTGCTGATGCTGGCCACCGTCCCCGCCATCTGGGCCGTGCAGTTCGCCACCCAGTACTGGCAACTCCTGGCACTGGGCACCGTCGTCGGCCTGGCCGGCGGCGGGTTCTCGGTCGGCATCACCTATACCGCCAAGTGGTTCGAGCGCGACCGCCAGGGCCTGGCGATGGGTATCTTCGGCGCCGGTAACGCCGGGGCGGCGGTCACCAAGTATATTGCCCCCACGGTGATCATCGTGCTCGGCTGGCAGGCGGTACCCAACCTGTATGCCGCGATCATGCTGATCACGGCGCTGATCTTCTGGTTCTTCACCTTCACCAACCCGACGCACCGCCAGCAGGAGCGCCCGGCCCTGCGCGATCAGCTTCGAGTGCTCAACGACCCTAAGATCTGGAAGTACTGCCAGTATTACTCAGTGATGTTCGGTGGCTACGTGGGAGTGTCGCTGTGGCTGACCCGCTATTACATGCAGGAATATGGCATGGGCATCCAGCTGGCCGCGCTGGTCGCCACCATTTTCGTGCTGCCCTCGGGGGTGATCCGCGCCTTCGGTGGTTGGCTTTCCGATCGCTTCGGCGCCCATGCCGTGACCTGGAGCTGCATGTGGGCCAGTCTCATGGCGTTGTTCGTGATGTCCTATCCGCATACCCACTACGCCATCCAGGCGGTGGACGGCTCGCGGCTGGAGTTCAGCTTCGGGGTGCCGATCTGGCTGTTCACGTTCGCGCTGTTCGTGGTCGGTATCTCCTGGGGGATCGGCAAGGCCTCGGTGTTCAAGTACCTGTCCAACGAGTACGACCGCAACCTGGGGCTAGTGTCGGGGATCGTCGGCCTGGCCGGCGGCATGGGCGGTTTCCTGCTGCCGATCATGTTCGGCGCCCTGGTGGATGTCACCGGCATCGCGACCAGCGTGTGGATGCTGTGCTTCGGGGTGACCCTGGTATCGATCGTCTGGATGTGGTGGACCGAACGTCGCGTCCCGTTGCTGACCCGGGACCGCTATCACCAACCTGCCGTCATCGCCACGCCGGCACCGCAACAGGCGTGACACGCCACATGGCAACGCGCCCGGCCTGTGGGTACGGGCGCGCTGTTTGAATTTGAGGATGACAAGCCTGGCTTCACTCGGCGCCGGTGATATCCTCGATCCAGGTCAGCGCGGCGACGGCGGTCGGGAAGCCGGCGGTGGGGATCGACAACAGCGCCACCTGCTTGAGCTCCTCGGCACCGATGCCCTCCTCCAGGGCACGTCGCACATGCGAGTGCACCGCACCTTCGGAACGCGAACCCACGGCCAGCGCCAGCTTGACCAGGCGCCGGGTACGCTCGTCCAACGGACCGGCCTCGGCGCAGGCCTCGCCGAGAGCGGCATAGGCATCCCAGACCTCGGGATAGCGTTCGGCGACCTTGCCGGCGCCGGAAGGCAGATCGTGGTTGGCCATCGTCGGTCTCCTCTATCGGGTTATCAGCTTTCTGGAAGACTGCCCTGTTCAGGCTAGCCCAAGTGAGAGCCAGGAGAGAGGATGGTGTTGTACCGCCGCGCCAATGATATATATGAACACCAGCACGGCGGCGATGGCCGCCACTGCTCGCTGCATGGGCGTGCGACCGCGCTTGATGGCCACGGTCCCCACCACGATGTAGACCACTAGTCCGATTAACTTGGCAGCCAGCCAAGGGTGTTGATGCGGCCAGAAACGCAGCATCACCATCAACCACACACCGAGCACCAACAGCGCGGTATCGATCAGGTGCGGCACTACCCGCACCCACATATGCTGCAAGTGTGGCGACTCGCGCACCGACCACCAGGCACGCAGCACGAACAGCGCCAGGCTCATGCCGGCGGCGGTCATGTGCAGATGCTTGATCAGAAAGTAGCTGGCCATGCCTTGGTCTTCCTTGTCGTCGTCTGTCGTCCCTGAAGCGTGCCGTGAACGAGGGCGCTGACGCCGTCTACCTCCCCCTCCAACAGCGGTTCGGCGAAGGTGCGGTTGAGCATCGGCTCCACCAGCCGCCGCTTGAGCGCCAGCGGTACCCGGGGATCGATGAAGCGTATCAGCTGGGCCTGGACACGCGGAAGCGGCAAAGCAGGAAACGGCATATCGGTGACCCCGGAATCGACGATGACCAGTCGCCTGGATAGCGGCTCAGACGGTACGCGAGAAGCGCTGCTGGTTGGGCGTCAGATAGGCATCGAAGGCCATCGCCAGGTTGCGCATCATCAGGCGCCCGGCCGACAGCACAGTAAGCGAGGTGTCATCGAGCTCGATCAGGCCGTCGGCGCGGGGCGAGGCCAGTTCGGCCAGCGCGGCGGCGAAATAGTCGCGAAAGACGATGCCATGACGCGCTTCGATGGTCGCGAAGTCGATATGCCCATGGCACATCAGTTCATTGATCACATCGCGACGCAGGCGGTCGTCGTCGTTGAGCCGATAACCCCGCATCACCGCTAGACGCCCGCTTTCCAGGCGCGCCTGGTACTGGGCCGTCTCCTTGACGTTCTGGCTGTAGCTGTCGCCGACCTTGCCGATGGCGGTGATGCCGAGTCCGATCAGGTCGCAATCGGCATGCGTGGAGTAACCCTGGAAGTTGCGCTGCAGGGTACCGTTCTCGCGTGCCAGGCTGAGCTCGTCGTCGGGCAATGCGAAGTGATCCATGCCGATATAGACGTAGCCGGCATCGGAAAGCCGTCTGATGGTCAGTTCCAACAGCTCCAACTTGCGTTCCGGCGGCGGCATGTCCTCGGGGCGAATCAAGCGCTGAGCCTTGAACAGCTCCGGCAGGTGGGCATAGCTGTAGGCGGCGATGCGATCCGGGCGCAGCGCAATGATCTTGTCCAGGGTGGCGTCGAAGCTGGCCACCGTCTGCAGCGGTAAGCCGTAGATCAAGTCGACGCTGACCGACCGGAAACCCGCCTCACGAGCCGCCGCCACCAGCGCCGCCACCTGCTCCTCGCTCTGTACACGATTGACCGCACGCTGCACGTCCGAATCGAAGTCCTGCACCCCAAAGCTCAGACGGTTGAAGCCCAGCCCTCGTAGTTCATGGATCTGTTCCGGCATCACGGTGCGCGGATCGACTTCCAGCGAGAACTCGCGTTCTTCAGTCGGAGCGAAATGGAAGGCGGCGTCCAGCGCCGCCATCAATTCCCCCAACTGGGCATTGCTCAGGTAGGTGGGCGTCCCTCCCCCCAGGTGCAACTGGGTCATGCGCCGGGTGTCGTCGAACAGCGCGCCCTGCACCTCAATCTCGCGCTTGAGCCATTCGAGATACTCGGCGGCGCGCTCGCTGTTGTGGGTGATGATCTTGTGGCAGGCGCAGTAGTAGCAAAGGCTCTTGCAGAACGGGATATGCACATAGGCCGACAGCGGCTTGGGGTTCGCTGCCCGGTTGCTGCGTTCGGCGGCAGCGCGGTAGTCGTCCTCGGCAAAAGCCGTGTTGAACTGTGGCGCGGTGGGGTAGGACGTATAGCGCGGTCCCGGCCGGTCGTACTTCTCTACCAGGGGGCGGTTGAATAGCGGATCGTGTGACATGACGAAAACAGCCTCTTGAACGGGTGGCGGCATGCCCGCGGGATTGCCGTCGCATGCCATCCAGTATGCCATCCACACCCTCGCCAGTCGTTACCCGTTAAGAGGTAGTCCCTATATGTAGGGTTCCGGATGATCGACTGGGCTATAGAAGTCATCCTTTGCTAGCAACCAAGGAACTTCTTCATCAGCTCATCCGGGAGCAGGGACATCGACATCAAGCTGCACAAGCATCATCCTCAAAGGCTCGCAAACCCTGTTGTCAGGCCACTTGTGCCCGTACCTTCTCGACGATATGCGCGCCGATGGGGATCGCCGAGGTAGCCGCCGGCGACGGCGCATTGCAGACATTGACGGTGCGCTTGGTATTGACGAACAGGAAGTCGTCTACCAGCTTGCCATCCTTGGAAACCGCCTGGGCCCTCACCCCTGCCGGATAGGCACCGAGATCCGCCTTGGTGAGGCTGGGGCAATACTTGCGTACTTCCTCTAGGTAGCCGCCCTTGAACAGGGAGTTCTTCATCTCGTGTAGGCCAGGCTTCAGGTTGGCCTTGAGAACCTTGAGGATCCCCCGATTAGTGAGCATCTTGGCCATGTCTCCCACCGAGATATCCGACTTGCGATAGCCTTCGCGCTTCAGCGCCAACACCGCATTGGGGCCCACGGTGACGGAGCCATCGATCATGCGGGTCAAATGCACACCCAGAAACGGCATGGCGGGATCGGGAATCGGGTAGATCAGGTGGTTGACGATCTGGTTGTGCTTCTCGGGCAAGAGGTAGTACTCGCCGCGGAAGGGACAGATAATGAAGCCGGGATCCAGCCCCAGCATACGCACCACCCGATCGGCCATCAGCCCCGAGCAGGAGAGTAGGTAGCGGCTGGTGAACGCGCCCTGGGAGGTCTTGACCACCACCTCCTGGGCACTCTCCTCGAGGCCGTTGACTTCGGTGGCGTAGCGAATCTCGCCGCCCAGGCGCTGAAACTCGCCGGCCATGGCCTGAGTCACCTCGGCGTAGTTCACGATCCCGCTGGAAGGCACGAAGATGCCGCCAGCGCCGTTGATATTGGGCTCGCGCTCCTTGAGCTCGACGGCGGAGAGCCACTCTCGCTCCAGGCCGTTGGCCTCGGTGCGCTCCCACAACGCCTGCATGCGCTTCATCTCCAGATCGTTGGTGGCTACCAGCAGCTTGCCGCACTCGTCATAGGCGATGCCGTGGGTGTCGCAGAAGGCCTTGGTGGCACGATTGCCCTCCAGACAGAAGCGTGCCTTGAGGCTGCCCGGGGTATAGTAAACCCCTGCATGGATCACGCCGCTGTTGTGGCCGGTCTGGTGGTGAGCAGGGCCGGGCTCCTTCTCCACCAGGAGCATCTTGCAATCAGGGTAGGTCCGGATCAGCTGCATGGCGGTGGACATGCCGATGATGCCACCGCCGATGATAATAAAGTCGTACACCGCAGGCCTCGTCGTCTCGTCAAGGGGTACGCCTCCCCCAGTGCTGGAAGAGACGTGAATGCCGGGGCACGCCAAGCATGGCGCGGCCCCGGTGATATTGCTTACTTCTGGCGCGGATTGCGCAGGGTCTTGGCATAGGTGAAGTAGCCGCGCTGGCGCATCAGCTCGCGGCGCAGGTCGGGATGCGGGGTGAAGCGATCGCGACCATGCAGCCAGAAGTGGTTGTTGATCAACAGGAAGCTGCCTACCGGGTTGGGCACGGAGAGAATCGCCGGACTGCTCTCCAGGGAGTCGGAGAGGTCGGTGAGCCAGTTGCCCTCTTCAAAGTTCTTGGGCTGCACGAACTGGTCGATATAGGCCATGATCGGGCGCCCTTCGCGATCCACATCGAAGACTGCGTGGTAGATATCCTTGACCACCTTCTTGCTGGGCGGCGCGCTCCAGCGCATCTCGCGACGGGCCATAGGGTGGCCGTAGAAACGCTCCAGCTCGTCCCAGTCGTCCAGGTGCAGCAACAGGGAGTTGCCGCCTTCCATGTTCTGCTCATCGATCTTCATCATCAGCACATAGTCGGTGTCCTGCTCGACGAAGGTACCGTCGTTGTGCAGTTCCATCACCCGGTGCGGCTGACGCAGGTAGCTGTCGGATTCGTCGACGTTCTTGACAACGAAGCGAGCGTAGTACTCGCCGCTCATGGCGTCGTAGTTGGATCGCCCCATCAGGTGGGCCACGGCGGTGGCGAACTTCACCATCTCCTCGGCCTGGGCGACATCGTCGAGTCCTTCCGGGGTTACCTGCAGGCCGCCGGTAGCACGATCCACCAGGGTATTGATCAACATCGGCTGTAGGGTGTTGCCGCACAGATCGTCGAGGATCTTTGCAACCCGGTAGCGCAGCATGGACTTGTACTCCAGGGCCTGCACCGGGTAGTCGGCCACAGCCGCCAGGAAGGCCTCTACCACCTCGCGAGGAAAGGTCAGGTCGAGCAGACGCGGCGAGTGGCTGCTGGGCTCCAGGGTGAAGCCCTGGATGTCGTTGGGCAGCGCCATGGCGGCGTCGGAAAGCTGATTGATAGCGTTCATGGTGGGCTCCTGAGTAGCTGGGTAGGCATCTTTTTCTGATGACACAATCAAAAAATATCTACATTATTTAATTTTGTCAAATTTATTGGTTTATGAATTCCATTAACGATTTGTATATCCATTTCCTCTTTCAGTGGCACATGAGGTAAAATGTCAATTAGAAAAGGAGAAAAGCATGGATCCCCTTCCTCGACAAAATCAGGGCATCGGCGCCTACACCCGGCTCAAACGCGACATCATCCGAGGCACCTTCCTGCCCGGGGAGAAGCTGTTGATGAGCCATCTCAAAACGCGCTACAAGCTGGGAGCCGCTCCCCTGCGGGAGGCCCTATCGCAACTGGTGGGGGAGCGGCTGGTGGTCGCCATAAGCCAGCGGGGCTTTCGAGTAGCCCCCATGTCCCGGGAGGAGTTGGAGGATCTCTACGATGCCCGCTCCCAGTTGGAGGGGCTGCTGCTGCGCCTGGCCATCGAACGCGGCGACGATGAATGGGAGGCGGAAATCCTCGCCCACGCCCATACCCTCTCCAAGGTGGTGGAGGTGAGCGGCCCCGATGAGGTGCTAGATATCTGGGATGCCCGCCACAAGGCTTTCCACCAGGCCATCATGGCTGGCTGCGGCTCGGTCCATCTGCTGCGGGTGCGGGAGCATCTCTTCGATCAGGCAGAACGATACCGCCACCTGTGGCTGCGCAAGACGGTCTTTTCCGAGCAGGCACTGGCCACCAAGCGCCAGGAGCATGCCGACCTGGTGGAGGCGATTCTCGCCCGGGACAGCGACCGAGCATGCGCCCTGATGCACGAGCACCTGATAACCCCGGTGCCAATCATCGCCAGGGAGCTGGAGTCCCGCGGTCTGCTCTAGCCCAGGGACGGCTCGATATCTGCGCCAGATCGAACCCTATTGCCACCAGTACGGAAGCCTCCCAAGGGCGGAGGGCCCCGTACCGGCAACGGATTCGTTATGAACGCTGTAACGATATCGATCAGGGTCTCCTCACCTTGGTCGTTGCGTTCATTGGTGCGCTATCGGAAGGTTCGTCAGTCACACTAGGCCGGACCAACGAGCTGTATCGTCCAACGCACGACCGAAGGTATCTAGCACCAGTTGAATTTCCTCCTGGGTTGAGATCAAAGGCGGGCAGAACGCTATCGAATCACCCATGGCTCGCGTAATCATTCCGTGCTCTTGGGCACGGCCGGCCAGAAACTTGCCCAGCTTGCCTGCTACGTCCAATGGGGCTTTCGTACTGCGATTGGCTACCAGTTCTACTGCCGCAATCAGCCCATGTCCACGAACCTCGCCTACAAGTGGATGGCTCTTGAACCGGGCCAGACCAGCCTGCATCAAGTCCCCCATTTCGGCCGCATACTCGACCAGCCGCTCTTCCTCTATGATTTTCAAATTCTCCAACGCGACGGCAGACGCAACTGGATGCCCAGTACCGGTGAAGCCATGGCCAAGCGTGCCAAAGGCGTGGCTCTGGTCTGCGATGCCTTCAAAGACAGTATCATTGACCAGGACGGCGGCTATTGGCTGGTACGATGATGACAGTTGTTTTGACACAACCATAACATCGGGGGTTATGCCGAATGTTTCACAGCCGAACATGTTTCCTGTCCTTCCGAAGCCGCAGATGACTTCATCAGCAACAATCAAGATATCGTACTTACGGCAAACCGCCTGTACCTTTTCCCAATAGGTTCGAGGAGGAACGATTACCCCGCCTGCTCCCATCAACGGCTCACCGTAGAAAGCCGCGATCGTTTCAGGACCTTCACTGAGTATGACGCTTTCCAGTTCATCGGCCAGACGATCAGCGAACTGCTCCTCAGTTTCCCCATCCTGCGCATAGCGGTAATGATGTGGACAGCTGACGTGATAAAAACCTGGCAATGGAACATCAAAGCCTCGCTGGTTAGGAGGTAGTCCTGTCAGGCTAGCGCTTGCAACTGTGATCCCGTGATATGCGTTCCGGCGACTAATGAATTTTTTCTTCTCAGGCTTCCCTATCGCATTGTTACGATACCAAATTAGCTTGACGACCGTGTCATTTGCTTCGGAGCCCGAGTTCGTCAGGAAAACCTTACTCATCGGAACTGGTGCCAACTCGATTAACTTTTCTGACAGCTCGATACTGGAACTGTGAGACTTATGACTGAACAGATGATAAAAGGGAAGCGTGCGAAGCTGCCGTTCGGCAGCTTCGATCAATCGCTGGTTGCTGAACCCCAGCGCAACGCTCCACAAGCCTGACATGGCTTCTATGTAACGCTTGCCCTGGTCATCAAAAACGTAGACGCCTTCGCCCCGCTCAATAATCAATGGGCCGACTTCCTGGTGCAGTATGGCGTCCGTATAAGGATGCAATTGATATTGCACGTCTTTGCCGGCCAAAGCCGAATTATACTTGTTCATGGCTGGGTCCTTAAGGGTTAGGGTCAATCAAGCCCTTCGAAGCATTGACGGATAATTTCCAAGCCTCGACTGAGCTGCTCGTTTGTGGCCGTGTGGGGGCACCAATATCTACAATACGTTTCCGTGAGTGCCACAGGACAAAATAATCAGATTTTTTTCCCTTGCCTTTGCAACCACTTGGCTCGCAAGCGTCTTCGCCGGTTTTCTCACATCTCCATCTTCGAACAGCTCGACGGCAACCATAGCGCCGAGCCCTCCTGGCTCAATGCTATCCATTAATTCCGCTAAAGTCGGTTGTGGTGATTGCACTAATCGCACGCATTATCGACGTTATGGTTGATTTCTTTACTTGAGTTCAATGTCCACAAATGAGAAGGGGTGTATCGCCGTCATTGATCACATTATGTTCTGTGCCTTCCACTCGGTTGTAACAAACACCCGCTTCCAGCATGACCTGACGCTTCCCCTCTGAAGTTTCCAGCCGCATCTTGCCATAAGTGATTGGCACAATGACATAATTGTATCCATGGCAGTGCCAACCGGTTTCGAAGCCAGAAGAAAAAGTCCGAGCGGGTAAAATGACCTGGCTGTTATCAATCTGTAGATAGCTGGTAGCTGAACATCTTTTCATAGAAGTACCCCTTGATAATGCAAGGCGGCCTCAAGTTGCGACACATGATTATTGCATTTCTTTTAAGCGCTTTTATCATGTGAAATTGCTGCGCAGCTCACTCGCAGAATAACCAAACTGCTGCCGAAACACACGACAGAACTGGGCCTGATCCGAAAACCCCCAGCGATAAGCGATTTCACCAATATTAATACCATCCGGCGAGGCCTCGAGATCGCGATGCGCGGCCTCCAGTCGCTGCACACGCACCCACTCGCGCACCGTATACCCAGAGCCGGAAAACAGCTTATGAAGGTAGCGCAAAGAAATGCCGCAGAACGCCGCGATTCGGGCAGGTGTCAGGTCAGGATTACCAAGATTAGCAGAGATATAACGCTCGATACGCATCAGGTGAGCGGTTTTCATATGCGACTGGTCGCTGTTCAGCACCCGCTCATCCTGCTCAAGCACCAGGGATAGCATGCTAAGTGCTTGCTCGAACAGACGATTCTGATCATCAACACTGCACTCATTGACACGCTGCGAGCAGATCATCAGAAACTCGACAAAAGCGCACCCAATCCCCTTTTCCGCAGAGAAGCAGTGCTGCGAATAACGCTCTGGGCGGCGAATGCGGCTCTTCATCGATTGGCTCGGAATCTTGAAGACCCACATATCGTTCGGTGCTTCATAGCCAAAACGGTACGGAGCTTCACCCTGCTCAACGATAAAATGCCCTGGTGGACAGTTCAGACTCCGGCCATGCTGAGAAAAAAACACATTGGCCCGAAGTGGAATCGTAACAAGAAAAGAGGCGTGATTATCCTGAGCAATCTGCGAATGACAGCGTGAATATTCAGCCTTATCAGAGCACAAGCGCGACAAAGAATAGTCACTACCCTCTGCCTTCCACACTTTCAGAGAGCCCTGAAACTTCGCTTGGTGATTACCGTAACTCAAAGTCAGTGGAAAGTATGTCTGGGAAACAAGTTGCGTCCAGCGATCCTGAGAATTTGACGTTAACATCGACTTGATATTGTTCATGTTGTTTGCCTCACTCTGATCGCATCATGGTGGTAGCGAGACCCCTGCAAAGCATGTTCTTTCCAAGGGTCATCGCGATCACACTAACCGAACCATCATGACCAGTAATCCGATGAGCGCTTGCGCAGGGATTCACGGTACTGCTGAGTCGACTTTTCCAACAGCTCCCCCGTTCCCCAATCAAGCACCACACCATAGCGACGAATCACATCCAGCACACCCAGCTCGCCATCGCGGTACTGCTTAGCGATATGCTCGGGCGCCGTTTCCAGCCACTCACGACGATGGGCACGGATCCACTCTCGGGCCTGGGCCGTACGCTCGTCGTCGATTTCATAATCATCCACGTCCGGATCGTTCACCTTGATGATAACACCATAGTCACGCTCAGCACGGGCAACCGAGACGTAGCCGTCAATCACGTCTTCCAGCACGGCCTCCGCGCTACGCTCAAGCGGATCACCAAAGCCACCTCCACCAGCCGAGGGGCGGGTAAAAGTATCACCCGAGCGTACCGAAACATTCGAGAAAGAGGCACCCAGGTACTTCTCATCCGAAGTCCCCTTATTGATCCACACGCCATGGGGCACGGAAGGTAACCCCCCATTGACGCCCCAGGTGACCGAACGTCCGCGATCACAGCAGTAGCTCATGACGGTCTTGTCGACCTGGGTGAGCACCCCGCCTTTCTCAACACCGCACCCTCCACGGAAGCGTCCTGGGCCGCCGGAATCCATGCTGATCTCGTGGCACATCGTCAGCACGGGGTTCAAGCGCTCCTGGCCTTCCACCGGCTGAACCGCCAGGCCCGTGCCAAACACCGGGGAAGTCGCCGACGAGCCATCCTTGGTCTGGCGGCCACCCCAGCCACCGGCCATCCAGTCGTACCACATGAAATAGGTCGTGTTCTCGGTACGCCCATCGTTGCCGCCGATCAACAGGTACTCCAAGTTAAAGGCGCAGGCCATGGCACGCTCGGGCATAATGCCACTCCAGAGCTCGAAGATGCCGTTCATGATCTTCTCATAAGGGCCGGAGCAGAAGCCCGTTACCGCATGGGGCCACCCGGCATTCACCACGCTGCCCTCTTCACCGATATTCGCCGTCACCGCGCGATAGAATCCAGAGTTCAGCGGGACATCGGGAAAGAACGTCTTGGTGCCTGCATAAATGGCGGAGTATGTTGTGCCATACCCGGAGTTCAGAAAGGTGGATACTGCTGGTGCCGAGCCGGACAGGTCATAGTGAATGCCGTTGCCATCCAGCTTAAGCTTGATGCGAATGGGCACCATGCCCTCGCCCAGCGCAGGGTCAGCATCGAGGTAATCGACCGTTTCCCATGCACCTTGCGGCATGCCGGCCAGACTCTTCAATACAATCCGCTCGACGTAATCCTGCGTTTCCTGCATGGCCGCCACAACGGTCTCTTTTGAATACTTGTCGACCAACCGCAGAATTTCACGCTCACAGACTGCCGTTGCTTCCGCCTGAGCCTGCAGGTCACCCATGGCCTGGCTGGGCGCACGCGTGTTGGAAACCAGCAACTGTGCGACATCATGCAGGAAGACACCCGAGCGCCAGACCCGGACTGGCGTGATGCGCAGTCCCTCACTGAAGTGGGTGCTGGCATTCACATCGAATGAGCCGGGTACATTACCGCCAATATCAGCCCAGTGACCTTTATTCTGCGCAAAACCGATGATGTCATTATCGACGAAGATAGGACGAATGAAGCTGACATCGTTCAGATGCGTACCACCCCGATACGGATCATTGATGGCAAACACATCGCCCGGTTGAATATCTCCCTCAAATTCCTCCAGCACGGCTTTACACTGAAAATGCAGGGTACCAACATGCACCGCAATATCACCGCTGCCCTGCATCACCGTGTTGCCCTGCGCATCACACAACGCCGATGAGAAATCACGCGAGTAGATGACAAACGAATAGCAGGTACGAAGTATCTGCTCGCTCATCAGATCCACGCTGGTGGCGAAGGCATTTTTCAAGACTTCGAAGGTGACCGGTTCGAGTGTACTATCCTTCTTGTTATATACCATTTTCATGCCTCCTCTCCTGCTTGAACAATTCGAATCCTGATGTTTTTCCACTCATCGATAGAGGCCACCGCATCGGGCGGAACCACGGTGGTGGAGTCAAGCTGATCGATGATGGCAGGCCCCGCCAGTTCAAAGCCGACCGGCAAGGTACTCCGATCGTAAATCGGGGTATCATGCCATTTACCGTCAAAGAAGACATCGCGACGAGCATGGGATTCTGCCAGGGTATTCGCCGCCGGTTCACACGGCGCAAATGCAGGCTTGGGTGTTTTGCCCACGGCACGCAAATGCAGCTGATAGATTTCCACAGGCTGAGTATCCTGACGGAAAGAGAACTGCCGCTCATGCTCATGGTGGAACATCTCGATCGCCTCTTTCAGTGACTCCTTACCGCTGCCCATCGGCACCTGAAGCGAGCGCCACTGGCCCTGGTAGCGCATCGATATGCCACGCTGAAGCACCACATCTTCGTCGGCAACGCCTTCGTGACGCAGGCGGTGAGCGGCTTCATCTTCCAAGGAGCGGAATTGCCTGTTGAGGTCATCGATGTCGGCGCTCGCGGCACCGGCGGTGTACATCATCGATAGATCGTGCTGAATATCGACAAGCAGGCACCCCATCGCCGACGTCACCCCCGGGTTGGGTGGCACAATAACCACCGGAATGCCAAGCTCCTTGGCCACTTCAGCACCGTGCAGTGCCCCCGCACCACCGAAGGCAATCAGGGCGAAATCACGTGGATCGAGCCCGCGGCGGATTGAGACCAGCCGCACGGCATCGGCCATGTTGGCGTTAGCTACCTTAAGAATGGCTTGTGCCGCTTCCGCCGTGCTTAACGCCAGGCTCTGCCCCACCTTTTCGTCAATCGCCTGGATGGCCTTTTCTCTGTTCAAGGCAAGCGCGCCGCCCGCCAAGCTGGTACCCAGACGATTGAGTGCCAGATTGGCATCGGTATTAGTCGGTTCAGTGCCTCCACGCTCGTAACATGCTGGCCCCGGATCCGCACCAGCCGATTGCGGCCCGTTGCGCAAGGCACCGGCAATATCAATATGGGCAAGCGAGCCACCACCGGCACCAATGGTCAGTACCTCAATGCTCGGGAAAACAATGGGATGACCGTATTCCACACCCCACTGCTTCGTCACACGCAGCTCACCATCGTGGATCAGGGAGATATCAGTGGACGTACCACCCATATCCAGGCCCACCGCATTCGAATAACCACACTGCTCGGCGATATGCTTAGCGGCAATCGCACCCGCCGCGATACCGGACGCCGCCAGGCGCACAGGGAAGTGCTTGGCCATGGCAGGGGTCATCGAACCCCCACCGGAATGCAGGAGCAGCAGATCGTTGGCATAGCCCTCCGCACTCAGCTCATCATCGAGCTGTTTGACGTAGTCCGACACCAGGGGCCCGAGCACCGTATTAGCCACCGCTGTATTGAAGCGATCATGCTCGAAGATTTCTGGAAGGATTTCCGATGAAGTTGACACATTGGCGCCCGGAATCTCCTCCTCGAGTATTTCACGCATGCGCTGCTCATTCTGCACGTTGGCATAGGAGTTGATGAAGCACACCGCAATCGTCGTGGCTCCCCGACGCTTCAGCTTGCGCCCCAGCTCACGGGCCTCCTGCTCGTCAAGAGGGGTCACCACCTGGCCGGCATAGTCCACGCGCTCGGTCACTTCGAAACGATCACGGCGCCTAATATAAGGACCGCTGACATCTGCGTAGGCATCCCACAGGTTATCCTTGGTACCATCGCGGATCTCGATCACATCGCGGAAGCCCTTCGTGGTGACCAGGGCCGCCTCGGGAAATCGACGCGTGATCAGCGCATTGGTAGCAACGGTGGTGCCGTGGAAAAACAGTTCGACATCCGCCAGATCAATCTCTCCACGCTTGACGCCATTCAGCACAGCTTGCATTGGATTATTTGGCGTTGATGGCACTTTGGTGACGCGGAAATCCTGGGTAGACGTGTTGTAAATACAAACATCTGTGAAGGTTCCGCCAGCATCAACGGCGACTCGAAGATCAGGCATATTCATTCCTCTATTGTTTTTACTACGGAAACACCTACTCTCGTGGAATCGGTGTCATGGTTGACGCAACGGAAGCTCTTCCGCTACTTATTCAGCTTTTATAGTTTGATTTGTTAAAATGAAAGTAGTGTGGGTAACCACCTTCTCACGAATCAGCCAGAAAATAATATCTAGCAAAAATATCAGTTTAACTGCTTGCTACTCACAATAAACTACACCTATCTGTAATGTAGGTAGCGGCCATTACTTAAGGCTGGCAACATACCACTCGTCCTTGGCAACCCTAAGGCCCAACTCATAAACTACATAGGCACACAGGAAGGTTGCGGGTGCCGAGAAGACGGAAATATCAGGAATATTCATAGTAACTACACCAGTTAACGCAGCACCACACCACGCAACCAAACCACAGGGGTTAAAGGCTGGAATATAGGCATTATCCAGTTCAACATGACCATTGAAGCGGTTCTGGTAGGTTCTGGATAGAACATGGCAAAGAGCAACGCCAACCCAAGCCACTACAAAGACGCCTTGGTAAGCCAATGCCTGCAGGATGTATGAGAATACATCTGCCATCATCAGCACGTAGGCGATCACCCCAATTAAACAGCCGGCAACTATCTTGGACATTTTCACCCCCGTGACCTTGTGGATGAACGACTCGAAGTTGACGGTGGCAAGATAGAAGTTGGCCGTGTTGATACGACTCTGGGTCACCCATACCAGCAGCAGCCCGCCCAAACCCATAAGTTCGAGCAGCCCCAGCACGATAGAGGCCTCCGACAAGCCATCGGTGGGAATCATGGAGTCCAGCAGAATCCCGACGATGCCACTGAACAGGAAGGTCATCGCATAGAATGGGATCCCGAAGGTGATACGCGCATGGAAGTTGGCATCCTTCTTATGGCCAAAGCGAGCGTAATCGAAGGTAAACATCATCAATACCCAGACGCCCATATAGTAGACAAAGGTATGCAACCAGCTCCAAGGTGACGCGCCGCCCTCAGGAACACGTGAAAGCCAGCCCGCAGGGTAGCCAAATTCGGCAACCGCCATGCCGACGGCAATCAGCATACCAATCACATACACTGGCAGAAGCACGCCATTAAACTTGTCCAGCCAATGCTGAACACTGCCAAATATAAGAGCTACGCCAAAGATCACCACAATGGCTGTGGCTGCAGACATGGACAGGTTACCACTCCACTCCGAGAGCACTAGCGCCATCACATATCCTTCAAAAACCGCGTAATACAGCGCCGTCGCAAAGAAGATTAGTGTGGCGACTACGGCCCCAAAATGGCCAAATAGCACCTTTGAGAACAGTGCAACGTTTAGGCCTGTTTTCATCGAATAGCGACTGATAACACCGTTAATCACGCCATAGGCAATAACCGTTAACACAATGCCAATAAGGGCATTGGCTGTACCGTAAGAGCGCGCCATGGCAGCGGCTACTACCATATAGAAGATCGCACTACAAACCGCCCACCAGGCCATCATCAGGTTAACACGCGGCATTCTGCCTTCAGCAGGCACAGGACGTTCGGAAAAGTCGAGGTCTGATGCCTCATTCTGGTTGTTAGCTGTCATAGTATTCTCCATTCTTGTTGTTTCACCTTCTCAAGACTGCCGTTTTATAGAACGGATCGTCCAAGAAAGCCCACTCACCACCATCAGAGACAGGCAGTCCCTGATGAACCGACATTATGTGATTTATTTTCCCAGCCGGAGAACTCGCCGGTACCTACACACCATAGCCAGTGTGTGAGAGAAGCGTTTGGCATACGGCGCACTGTCGATTTGCATCACGCGCACCGCCTGCCTCTATGACCAGATTTGCCCGACGCATCACGGCATTCAGCGCTGCTGCTCCAGGCTCTACTAATAGTGCGCACACGCTTCAAGCGCTTCTGCAAGGCTCTTCGCCACGAACCAGACCTTCTGATGCGGCTGCCCCCCAACGGTATCCATATCAGCACTGGTCACATTATCGATCATCGTGTACTCACCCCCTGACATCACATCTCGGTTCAGAATGAGCGGCTCGTTACCACTTGAAACCTGAATGGAACCAATGGAGTAGCACGTATCTACAATATCCGGTGAGTCACCACCGACACTGAAGGGAGGCTAAAGGCTAGACAAAGGAGAGTGGGCAGCCGCCCTTCATTCAGTAACTTCTGGTTCCGGACGAACCGTCTGCCGAGTGAACACAGCTAGCGAGCACTTTTAGAGCCCCAGCTGTCCCCCCGCGCCCGGACCTGATCGACGATATGCTCCCCGATGGGGATGGCAGAGGTCGCCGCCGGTGACGGGGCGTTGCCCGCGTTGACCGTGCGCCGGGTATTGACGAACAGGAAGTCATCCACCAGCTTCCCATTCCGAGTCACCGCCTGGGCATACACTCCAGCCGGATAAGGCAGCAGGTCCTCGAGAGCCAGGATCGGGCAGTATTTGCGCACCAGCTCGAGATAGCTACGCTTGTTCAGCGAATTCTTCATCTCGACCAGGCCCGGACGAAGGTTGCGGCCCAGCACCTTGAAAATACCCGGGTTGGTGGCCATCTGCGCCAGGTCGGAAAGCGACACGTCGCGCTTGCGGTAGCCCGAGCGCCACCCCAGATCCAAGCCTAAATGGGATCTCAGCCCTCTTGACCATCGACCCGAGCCGTCGACAACGGCTTAGCGTAGTGCCACACAAAGATGCTGAAGGCCAGGACCCAGCACAGGATGCTGAGACTCAGGGTCCAGTGCGACACCTGCGGCCAGAATACCGGCACCAGCGCGCGCAACACCGCCGCCAGCAGCATCAGTCGCAGGGCGAGGCCGATCCCCGGCAGGGTCAGAATGGGGCGGCCGGTATGGCCCAGCGACACCCGCGCCATCATCGCCAGCATCATGGTGCCGATGCCTCCCACGGTGATGGCGTGAAGCGCCAGCGAGGCAGCGACCAGCCCCAATGCCGCCAGTCCCCACATCGCCAGTCCCAGACAGACAAAAGCGTAACTGGCATGCAAGCCCCACAGCAGCGGTTCGCGCAGGCAGTACAGGCCTTCCCAGCGACTCAACCTTAGGGTGTTGACCGCCGCCGCCAGAAGCGCCACGCCGGCCCATGCCCCGCTGGGTAGGTATACGCCGAGGCTAAGCAGCTGCATGATCACCAGCGCCATGACCGTGCCCATGGAGGCGAGTTCCAGCCACTTCAGCCGTGCCGACTGCGGCCGGCCGAGGCGTCGCGACGTAAAGAACGGGATCACTCGCCCGCCCAGCACCACCATCAGCAAGGCAATCAGCAGGATGGCCAACTGCGCGGCAGCGCGGATCAGCTGACCATCGCCTTGCATCACCCCCCAGTGCATCAGTGCATTGGTCAGGGCCAGCAATCCCAGCACCGGCACGAAGATCAGGTTGTGCCACTGGCGAACACGTACCACCGGCATCGCCAATGCCAGCACCGTCAGCGGCAGGAAGGCGGTATCCGCCAGCGCCAGCCAGGTCGCCGACAGTCCCGACGGATAGGCCATCAACACCCGGCCCAGCAGCCAGACGCCCACCAGCGCCAGCAGCGGCAGGCCCTGCACGCTGCGTTGCCCGGTCCAGTTCTGCACCGCGGTGAGCAGGAACCCGGCCACGATGGCCGCACCGAAACCGAACAACATCTCGTGCTGATGCCACCAGATCATGCCGCCATGCGGCCGCAGCAGGATGTCGCCATGCCAGAAGGCTCCCCACACCAGCATGGCCAGCAGGCTGAATAGCGCCCCCAGCAGGAAGAAGGGGCGGAAGGCCAGCCGCCACAACGGCATGACCCGGATCAGCAGGGAAAACGGTGACATGACGCTCTCGCTGGCCATGATGACTTCCTCAGGCGATATCGAGCGGCCGCGATGGGCCAAAGTGCTCATGGTGACGACGCTCGGCCGCCACCCCCAGAGAGTCCAGTGCCCGATTGACGGTGGCCATGAACCCCTGCGGTCCCACGAAATAACAGCGCGGCTCTCCTTCGGGCAGGTAGAGCGCCAGCAACTCGCGGTCGACGCGCCCGACATGCGTCACACGCTCGCCATCGACGGCGGACTCGTAGAGCGTCACCGTCTGCAGCCGTTCGGGGTACTCGTCGGCGAGCGTCGCCACTTCGTCGCCGAAGGCGTGATGTTCACGGCTCTGCGCGGCATGCAGATAGACCACCCGGCGACCCTGTTCCAGTGCCTTCCTGGCCAGCGGCAGCATGGGCGTCTGCCCGACGCCGCCGCTGAGCAGCATCAGTGGCTCATCGCCGTCGACCAGGGTCAGATCGCCACTGGGCGGCAGCAGCTCCAGGGTATCGCCCCGCGCCAGCCGGTCATGGAAGTGACGACTGACCCGCCCACCTTCTTCACGCTTGATCGACAAGCGATAGCTACGGCCGTTGGGTGGGGCCGAGAGGCTGTAGTGGCGATAGACCGGCTCGCCGTCGACCTCAAGGCGCACGCCGATGTACTGACCGGGCTCGAAATCGGCCACCGGCCCGCCATCCTCGGGGACCAGTACGAAGGAGCGAATCACCGCGCTTTCCTGACGGGTCTCGACGATGCGGAAACGGCGCGTCCCGCGCCAGCCGCCCTCGCGACTGGCAAACTGGTGGTAGCGCTGATCCTCCAACTCGATCAGGAGCCCGGCCAGTTCCTCGTAGAGCGCACTCCAGGCCGCGGCGATCTCGGGCGTCACAGCCTCACCCAACACCTCGCCGATAGCCGCCATCAGACACTCGCCGACGATGGGATACTGGTCGGGTCGGATACCCAGCGATACATGCTTGCTGACCACCGTAGCCAGTACTTCTCTGGCCCGCGCACGGTCCTGGCGAAGCTGGACATAGGCCAGCACCGCGCTGGCCAGGGCCCGGGGCTGGCCACCGTCGACCTGATGGGCCTCATTGAACAACGGCCTGACGTCCGGATAGCGCCGGAACATCAGCGGGTAAAAGCGTTGGGTGATGGCGTCGAGGTGGTCGGCCACCAGCGGCGCGGTGGCGGCGATCAGTCGTTCCTGGTCGTTTGTCAGCATGAGAGGTCCTTGCGGCTTATAAGATGCGTTACACATACATCTTATAATTTGGCACGCCATCTGCCACCCCTCGCTGCTGCGTCACCTTGCCGCACGACGTCACGGCTCGCGGCCGTCACCCCGATCGTAATGAAACGTCATGTAGACGATGCCCGGCGCCATCACCAGGCGCCAGGCCAGCTCGACCTCGGCGTCGAAATGCTCATCGAAACAGCGTGCCGTGTCGATCAGGGTCTCGAGCCACAGATCATAGAGTGCCGGGCGGATGTCGAGATGCGCACGGCTATGGCTGATCGCCACCTGTGCCAGGTAATAGTCGGTGTTGCTCGAAGCGTAGAAGGCCAGCAGATGGTAGAAGGCCTTCTTCAGCATGGCCTGCTGGCGCGGCATGTCGGTATGGCGAAACTTCACCGCGACTTCCGGTGAGGCCGCCAGGAAACGTTCATAGAAGGCCGCAAAGAATTCCTGCCCGTCGATCTTGCGGCTCAGTGCACGCTCGAAACTGGCATCGAAGAGTTGTTCGACATCCATGGGACACCCGTGTGGCGGCCATGTATGCAGAAAGCCTAGACCAGGTCCTCTCTTCCGGCCTCGATTACCGACTTCGTCGTGCGCATCACATGACATAAATCAAGGCGATGCCGAGCGAGACTCACTAGCCTCAACTACAACATATGGTGCATCCGAACTGAAATACCAGCATATATAGGGAAAATCATGGATTCTGCCGCTCCACAGGCCGCGCCGGCCCGGCGCCTCGCGGTGGCCGCCACCGTCGAGGAATATCTGCAGCGTGCCGACTGGCGCGTGCATGCCAATGCCAACCAGGGCTACTCCCTGGGTGGACTGATCCTCAATGTGTCCGGCAAGCTGATCGCCAACTACTGGCTCGACGAGGTCTACCCCATCGAGGTCGGTGAGGCCCATCGCCAGGGTGACCTGCACCTCCACGACCTGGATATGCTATGCGGCTATTGCGCTGGCTGGTCGCTGCGCAGCCTGCTGCACGAGGGCTTCAATGGGGTGCCCGGCCGCGCCGAGAGCGAGCCGCCACGGCACCTCTCCAGCGCCCTGGGGCAGATGGTCAATTTCCTCGGCACGCTGCAGAACGAATGGGCCGGCGCCCAGGCCTTCAGCTCCTTCGATACCTACCTGGCGCCCTATGTGCGTCGCGACGAGCTGAGTTATCCACAGATTAAGCAAGCCCTGCAGGAATTCATCTACAACCTCAATGTGCCCTCGCGCTGGGGCAGCCAGACGCCGTTCACCAATCTGACCTTCGACTGGGTGTGTCCGGCCGACCTACGCGACCAGGTGCCACGGATCGGCGGCGAGGAGCAAGCGTTCACCTACGGCGAGCTGCAGCCCGAGATGGACCTGCTCAACCGCGACTATCTGGAGGTCATGGAAGCCGGCGACTGCCAGGGGCGGGTGTTCACCTTCCCCATCCCCACCTACAACATCACCGCCGACTTCGACTGGGACAGCGCCAACGCCGAGCGGCTGTTCGCGCTGACCGCCAAGTACGGCCTGCCCTACTTCCAGAACTTCCTCAATTCGGATCTCGAGCCGCACATGGTGCGCTCGATGTGCTGCCGGCTGCAGCTCGACGTCAGCGAACTGCTCAAGCGTGGCAACGGCCTGTTCGGCAGTGCCGAGCAGACCGGCTCGCTGGGCGTGGTGACGATCAACTGCGCACGCCTGGGCTATCGCTTCCGGAACGACGAGGCGGGGCTGTACCACGAACTGGACCGACTGCTGGCGCTGGGTCGTGACAGCCTGGAGATCAAGCGCGAACGCATCCAGGCGTGGATGGATGCCGGCCTATATCCCTATACCCAGCGCTACCTGGGCACGCTGCGCAACCACTTTTCGACGTTGGGGGTCAACGGCCTCAACGAGATGGTGCGCAACGTCACCGGCGACCGGCTGGATATCGCCAGCGAGGAAGGCCGCGACATCGCCCTCGAGCTGCTCGAGCACGTGCGCGCGCGGCTGCGCGAGTTCCAGGAGTCGACCGGCCACCTCTACAACCTGGAGGCTACTCCGGCGGAGGGCACCACCTACCGCTTCGCCAAGGAAGACGCCCGGCGCTTCCCCGGCATCCTCCAGGCCGGCACCCCGGAGGCACCCTATTACACCAACTCCAGCCAGTTGCCGGTGGGCCATACCGACGACCCCTTCGCCGCGCTGATCCACCAGGACCCGCTGCAGACCCGCTATACCGGCGGCACCGTGCTGCACCTGTATATGCACGAGAAGCTGTCCAGCGCCGCGGCATGCAGAACCCTGGTACAGCGGGCGCTGTCGCGTTTCCGGCTGCCCTACCTGACCATCACCCCGACCTTCTCGATCTGCCCGGTACACGGTTATCTGGCCGGCGAACACGAGTTCTGCCCGCACTGCGACGACGCCTTGCTGGCACAACGCGCCTCGGTCACCCACCCCGCGGTGAACTGATGCCATCTACCCACCACGAAAGGAGTCATGACATGAATACACCGTCTCAACTGCGCGCCAGCCTGCCCTCCGAGCAACGCCAACGTTGCGAGGTCTGGACCCGGGTCATGGGCTATCATCGCCCGGTGAGCCAGTTCAATGTCGGCAAGCGCGCCGAGCACCGCGAGCGCCGCCACTTCTCCGAAGGGGCCGCCGCCCTGTAGCCTTCCACGTCACACCATGCTGCCGGGGGCTACCACCCCCGGCCCGGGACACCGCAATGAACGATTCCGCCGCCCTCCGCCTGCCGATCGCCGGGCTGACGCCCATGACCACGCTCGACTTCCCCGGTCGCCTGGCCTGCGTGGTCTTCACCCAGGGATGTCCACTGCGCTGTGGCTACTGCCACAACCCCCAGATGCTCGTCCCGCGCCGTGGCGAGGCCCACGAATGGCAGGAGGTGAAAGGCTTTCTGGAAAGCCGTCGTGGCCTGCTGGAGGGGGTCGTCTTCAGCGGCGGTGAACCCACTCTGCATGTCGACCTGCCGGCCGCCATCGCGGAGGCGAAGGCGATGGGTTTTGCGGTGGGGCTGCACACCGCCGGCCCCTATCCGCAGCACCTGGCCAGGCTACTGCCGGATCTGGACTGGGTGGGACTGGACGTCAAGGGCCGGGGGCGCGACTTCGATCGCATCAGCGGGCGACCGGGGATCTGGCGGCGTCATGCACAGAGCCTGGAAGTCCTGCTCGAAAGCGGCATCGACTTCGAATGCCGCACCACCGTCCACTGGCGCGACTTCGCTCTGACCGATGTGGAACGCCTGGCACTGACCCTGGCCGACTGTGGCGTGCGCCACTATGCGCTGCAGGTCGCTCGGCAGGCACAATGCCTTGACCCCGACTACTGCCAAGCCGTCACCGGGGCGCCGCCCCAGTGGGCCCTCGAGCAACTGGCCAGGCAGCTCCGGCCCCACTTCGAGAGCCTGACGCTACGCCAGGAGTAGGCTGCTCACTTCATGCCCAGGCGCCGCGCCAGCTTATGCAGATTGCTGGGATCGACGCTCAGCAGCCGCGCCGCCGCCGCCCAGTTGCCGTGGGTGCGCTGCAGGGCGCGCTGGATGGCCTGGCGCTGCACACGGTCCACGCTGTCCTGCAAGGCTTCCGCGGGGGCCGCATCGGCCGCTGGGTCGTGGCGGTCGTCGGTCGATGGTGAGGCCGGTGCCAGGCTCTCCTGCGCCAGGTCGAGCAGCGCCGCCTCCAGGGTGATAATATCGCCGCGCGCCGCGCCGCGGCTCAAGGCCTTGATCGCCGCGCGGCTGATCACGTGCTCGAGTTCGCGTACATTGCCCGGCCAGCGGTAGTCGCAGAGCGCCGCCTCGGCGTCCGCCGCCAGGCGCAGGCTGCGTACCCCCAGTCGGGCGCGATTGAGTTCCAGGAAGTGCCCAGCCAGCACCAGCACGTCATTGCCCCGGTCACGCAGCGGTGGGATGCGCACCGGGTACACCGACAGCCGATGGTAGAGGTCGGCGCGGAAGTGGCCATCGCGCACGCTATCGCGCAGCCGCCGGTTGGTGGCGGCGATGATGCGCACGTTGACCCGCCGCGGCGTGTCCTCGCCGAGGCGCTGCACCTCGCCATTCTGCAACGCACGCAGCAGCTTGGCCTGGATCGCCAGCGGCAGTTCGCCAACCTCGTCGAGGAACAGGGTGCCGCCGTCGGCGGCCTCGAAGCGCCCGGGTCGTGCCGACTCAGCCCCGGAGAACGCGCCCTTCACGTGCCCGAACAGCTCGCTTTCCGCCAGCGACTCGGGCAGCGCCGCGCAGTTGACATGGACCATCGGCTTATCGCGACGCGGCGAACACTGATGCAGACGGCGGGCGAACAGTTCCTTGCCCACCCCGGTCTCGCCACTGAGCAGCACCGGCAGTTCGGAATCGGCGACCACGTCCAGCTCTTCCAGCAGGCGCTTGAGCGGCGTGCTGTGGCCGAGGATCTCACCGTCGTCATGGCGGCTGACCGGCACCCCGGCATCGTGGCGCACCACGCGCAGGCCGCGGATATCCTGCTCCAGGCGCGTCATGCGCACCGCGGCCTCGACCAGCAGGGTGAAGCGCTGCAGATCGTCCTGTGCCTGGGGGGCGAAGACCCCGGGTTGCAAGGCATCGAGGGTCAGCACCCCCCAAGGATCCCCTTCCACATGCAGGCTGATGCCCATGCAGTCATGCACATGCAGCGGCTCGCCGGAGTGCTGCTCGATCAGGCCGTCGTAGGGGTCGGGGAGGGTCGAATCCGGGGGAAAGGTCACGGTCTGGCGACTGGCCAGGATCGCCGCCAGGCGGGGATGCTGGGCGATCACGAAGCGCCGTCCCAGGGCTTCGCGCACCAACCCGTCCACCGCCACCGGGATCAGTACTTCGTCGCGCAGGCGCAGCAGGCATACCGCCCCGCAATGGAAATATTCGCGCAGCGTATTCACTAGCCGCTGCAGGCGCACGGCACTGGGCAGGTCGGTGGTGAGATCGGCAAGCAGGGTGTCCTGGAGCATGGTGATTTTTACCCTAAGAAGGTGATATCCACCCTACTCCAGTCGGGTGGTTTTTACCACGAAAAATAAAAACCCATTAATATCAGACAATTAAAACATGGCATACCACTTGCTATGGGTAGGAGGCATGTCTTTTCTTCAGGAGACCTTCATGAACCTACTCGACCAACCCGTCGGGCACCTGGCGCGCGACCTCCCCGGCGCCACCCGTGTCTTTCATGACTACCACATCGACTTCTGCTGCGGCGGTCGTGCCACCCTGCGTCAGGCGCTCGCGGAGCAGGGACTGGGAGACGACAGCCCCCACGCCAAAGCGCTGATCGAGGCCCTGGCCGCGCTCCCGGCCCAGTCGCATGATGAGCGCGACTGGCGCCAGGCCACGCCGAGCGAGCTGATCGATCATATCCTGGTCCGCTATCACCAGGTGCATCGTCAGCAGCTCAGCGAGCTGCTGCGCCTGGCCCGCCGCGTCGAGCAGGTGCACGGCGACAAACTCGACTGCCCCAACGGCCTGGCCGACCACCTGGACACCATGCGTCAGGAAATGGAAAGCCACATGCAGAAGGAAGAACAGATCCTCTTCCCCATGCTCAAGCGCGGCCTAGTCGATCAGGCCCAGGGCCCCATCGCCGTGATGCGTCACGAACACGACGATCATGGCGCGGCGCTCGAGCGACTGATGGCCCTGACCCACGACATCACCACGCCCAAGGGCGCCTGCACCACCTGGCGCGCCCTCTATGCCGGTCTGCGCGAGCTGCGCGACGACCTGATGGAACACATCCACCTGGAGAACAACATCCTGTTCGAAGACCGCATAGCGCCTAGCGTCGGGGAGGTGCAACATGGGTGAGTATCGTCGACTCTGGTGGATGCTGATCGCCGTCCTGGCGATCACGTTCGGCATCCTGGGTTACTTCGGCCGCGAGGTCTATCGCCAGGCACCGCCGATCCCCGATCAGGTGGTCACCGAACAGGGCCAACTGCTGATGAGCGAGGAGAGTATCCTCGACGGCCAGACCGCCTGGCAGTCGGTGGGTGGCATGCAGCTCGGCTCGATCTGGGGTCACGGTGCCTACCAGGCACCCGACTGGACCGCCGACTGGTTGCATCGCGAACTGCTGGCCTGGCTCGACCTGGCCGCCGAGGAGGAGTACGGCCAACCCTACGCCGAACTCGATCGCGAACAGCAGGGCGTGCTCGAGAATCGACTCAAGGCCGAATACCGCACCAATACCTACGATGAGGTGCGCGATCGGGTGGTGATCTCCGAGCGACGTGTCCAGGCCATCGCCGCCACCGCCGACTACTACGATCGGCTGTTCGGTGGCGCCCCGGAGCTGCAGGGCACCCGCCAGAGCTATGCCATGAAGGAGGACACGCTGCCCAGCGCCGAGCGTCGCGCGCAGATGACCGACTTCTTCTTCTGGACCGCCTGGGCCGCTGCCACTGAGCGTCCCGACAGCAGTGCCACCTACACCAACAACTGGCCGCACGAGCCGCTGATCGACAACCGGCCGACGGCGGAGAACATCATCTGGTCGATCGCCAGCGTGGTGCTGTTGATCGCCGGCGTCGGCCTGTTGGTGTGGGCCTGGGCCTTCCTGCGCAAGGAAGAGGAGGAACCAGCAGCGCCCAAGCAGGATCCGCTCACCGGTTTCCCGCTCACCGCATCGCAGAAGGCGCTGGGCAAGTATCTGCTGCTGGTGGTGGGCCTGTTCACCTTCCAGGTCATCCTGGGCGGGGCGACCGCGCACTATACCGTGGAGGGCCAACACTTCTACGGGATAGAACTGTCACGCTGGTTCCCCTACTCGCTGCTGCGCACCTGGCACATCCAAAGCGCGCTGTTCTGGATCGCCACCGGTTTCCTCGCCGCGGGCCTGTTCCTGGCCCCGATCATCAACGGCGGCAAGGACCCCAAGTTCCAGAAACTGGGCGTGGATATCCTGTTCTGGGCACTGGTCGCCGTGGTGGTCGGCTCCTTCGTCGGCAACTACCTGGCGATCAACCAGATCATGCCCGCCAACTGGAGCTTCTGGCTGGGTCATCAGGGCTACGAGTACGTCGACCTGGGCCGCCTGTGGCAGATCGGCAAGTTCCTGGGCATCGTGTTCTGGCTGGCACTGATGCTGCGCGGCATCGTGCCGGCGCTGTTCAAGCCCGGCGACAAGAACCTGCTGGCCCTGTTCACCGCCTCAGTAGTGTGCATCGGGCTGTTCTACGGTGCCGGTTTCTTCTACGGCGAGCGCACCCACCTCTCGGTGATGGAGTACTGGCGCTGGTGGATCGTCCACCTGTGGGTCGAAGGCTTCTTCGAGGTCTTCGCCACTACCGCGCTGGCCTTCATCTTCTATAACATGGGGCTGGTGTCGCGCACCGTGGCCACCAGCGCCAGCCTGGCCTCCGCCTCGCTGTTCATGCTCGGCGGCATTCCCGGCACCTTCCACCACCTCTACTTCTCCGGCACCACCACGCCGGTGATGGCGGTGGGGGCAACCTTCAGTGCCCTGGAAGTGGTGCCGCTGGTGGTGCTCGGCTACGAGGCGTGGGAGAACTGGCGCCTCAAGCAGCGCGCTCCGTGGATGGAGAATCTCAAGTGGCCGTTGATCTTTTTCGTCGCCGTGGCGTTCTGGAACATGCTGGGCGCCGGGGTGCTGGGTTTCATGATCAACCCGCCGATCGCGCTGTATTATATTCAGGGACTCAACACCACGGCGACCCATGCCCATGCGGCACTGTTCAGGGTCTACGGCTTCCTGGCCCTGGGCTTCACCCTGCTGGTGCTTCGCTACCTCAAGCCCGACCTGGTGTTCAATGAGCGGCTGATGAAGACCGCCTTCTGGTGGCTAAACGGTGGCTTGGTGCTGATGCTGTTCACCAGCCTGCTGCCGGTCGGCATCATCCAGTTCGTTGCCAGCGCCAGCGAAGGGCTGTGGTACGCTAGAAGCGAAGGCTTCCTGCAGCAGGGCCTGCTGCAAACGCTGCGCTGGGTGCGCACCTTCGGCGACGTGGTGTTCATCGTCGGCGCCCTGGCGGTGACCTGGCAGGTGGTTTCCGCACTGCTGCTGCCGGGACGCGAACCGGCGGCCGCCATGGAGCAGGAGGGTGAACAGGAGGGCGAAGTCTCGACATAGTCGTCAGCACCTCGATCCCCGACGCATGCGCCGGGGATCGGAAGTTTGACAATCCGTATTAACATTCACATAAAATGTATTTTAATCGTCTATGTCTGCATCGCTCTGGCGCCGTGGGGCGTGTCAGCACGAACGGGGCCACGGCGCGCCCCACTTGATATCATCACTCTCCGCTTCTCATCCCGGGCTGCCACCGCCATGCATATCACCCGCTATACCGACTATTCGCTGCGCGTCCTGCTGTTCGTGGCCCTGAAGGGAGAAGAGCGCTCCACCATCAGGGAGATCGCCGAACGCTATGGCATCTCCCGCAACCACCTGATGAAGGTCGTGCAGGAGCTCAACCACAAGGGCTACCTCGAAGCGACCCGCGGCAAGCATGGGGGCCTGCGCCTCAAACGCCCTCCTCACGACATCAACATCGGTGCCCTGGTCCGCGATACCGAACAGGACCTCGCACTGGTCGAATGCTTCGGCGCTCACAACCAGTGCGTCGTCACTCCGGCCTGTCGCATCAAGCCCATGCTCGGCGAAGCCCTGGAAGCATTCTTCCAGGTGCTCGACGGCTATACACTCGCCGACCTGCTAGGCGATGCCGAACGCCCGCAACTGCTGCGACTACTGAAAATAGTAAGCTAGGTCGCCGGGCGGCGTGATGACGCAGGTCAAAGGGGGCGAAATTAAGGCCAGGAGGATGTGGGGCTTGTATCAGTGAAGACTGTCACTGGATGACTACGCCGTACTCAATGCCTTAACCAGCCTGATCGGCGCATCAGAACCTTCTCGACCTCGAGAACCACCATGATCGCCATACCGATGCTGATGATCAGTACCCCATCAGCTACATCAAGCGGCCGGGTATCAAACAGCACGTGCATGACCGGCAGATAGGTGAAGGCAAGCTGGGCCACAACGACCACGGCGACAGCAATCAGCACGGCGGGTGTTCCCAGCACGCCGCGCCAGTTGAAGGAGGTCATGTGCAGATAGCGCACGTTGAAGAGGTAGAAGATTTCCAGCACCACAAGCGTGTTGACCACCATGGTACGAGCTGTGGCCAGTTCGTCGCCCCGGCTGAGCGAATAAAAGAAAATGCCCAGGAGCGCGGCCAGGAACAGGAATGAGACGAGTACCACGCGCCAGACCAGGAACGGCGTCAGCAGCCCCTGCTCGACAGACCTTGGCCGGCGACGCATGACATTCGGTTCGGCCGGCTCGAACGCCAGGGCCAGGCCGAGAGTGGCCGCCGTAACGAGGTTGACCCATAGGATCTGGACCGCCGACATCGGCATGGCGAAATTGAACAGAATCGCAACAATAACCGCCAGCACTTCGCCGCCATTGGTGGGCAGCGTCCACGCCACCACCTTGCGGATATTGTCATAGACCACCCGGCCTTCATTCACGGCGGCCACGATGGAAGCGAAATTATCGTCGAGCAAAACCATCTGCGACGCCTCCTTCGCCGCGTCGGTCCCCTTGTGTCCCATGCCGATGCCGACATCAGCCTGCTTCAATGACGGGGCATCATTGACGCCATCTCCGGTCATTGCCACGACGACACCGGTCGACTGCAGCGCCCGAACGATGCGCAGCTTGTGTTCGGGGTTGGTCCGGGCGAATACACTCGTCTCGGCGACAACGCCGGGTAGGTCGCTGTCCGGGATGTCGTCGAGCTCATGCCCGGTGAGTACGCGCGGATTCTCGCCAAGCCCCAGCTGTCGGGCAATGGCCGCAGCGGTCACGCCATGATCGCCGGTAACCATCTTCACCATGATCCCGGCGGAGTGACACTCTTCGATGGCAGCGATGGCCTCTTCACGGGGTGGATCGATCAAGCCTGCCAAGCCAATAAAAACCAGCCCCTGCTCCAGATCGGCGAAAGCCAGCCTCTCGCACCCGGGCGGAGCCCTCTTTACGGCAAAACCCAGCACACGCTCGCCCTGCGCGGCCGCCTGGGCGATCCGCGCCGTCCAGTCATTCCGGTCGAGCGGTGCGGTACCGCCGCCGACGACCTGTTCGGTACATACATGTAGCAACTCATCCGGGGCACCCTTGACGAAAATGCAACGCTCCCCAGCGGTATTCTGGTTGAGTGTCGCCATGAGGCGGTGCTTGGCGTCGAATGGAATTTCATCGATACGCAGCCAGTCACCCCGGGTGGGCTCCGGAGCCAGGCCGGCCTTGATGGCCAGCACGACGAGAGCACCCTCCATGGGATCGCCGATGACATGCCAGTTCCCCCCGACCTGATCCAGCTGCGCATCGTTACACAACAGCCCGGCCAGAATCAGCGACTCACTTTCCAGCCCGTTAACGGCGGGTTCGGCCTCCAACCGCCCCTCCGTCCCATAGCCCGAGCCGGTGACCATGAGCCGGCCACTGGCGACTTCCAATCGCCGTACCATCATCTCGTTGCGGGTCAGCGTACCTGTCTTGTCGGAGCAGATGACCGAGGTGGCCCCCAGCGTTTCCACGGCAGGCAGTTGTCGGACCGCAGCGTTGCGACGTGCCATACGCTGCACACCGATAGCCAGCGTAATGGTAATGACGGCCGGCAATCCCTCCGGGATGGCGCCCACCGCCAGGGCGACCACGGCAATCAAGGCTTCCGGCCAGGCATAGCCACGCACCAGCACCGCGAACAAGAACAGTGCTACCGTGATGCCGAGCGTTATCCAGGTAAATCGTGTGCCAAAGCGATTGATCTGGCGCAGAAGTGGTGTCGTCAATGGCTGGACATCGCGCAACAGGGTGCTGATTCGTCCCATCTCGGTATCGCTACCGGTAGCGACGACCACCCCCGTGGCCTGCCCGGTAGCCACCAGTGTGCCCGAATACGCCATGGAGTGGCGGTCACCCAGTACCGCTTCGCCTGGGGCAGGTGCTTCCTGCTTTTCGGCAGCAACCGACTCGCCGGTCAGGATAGCCTCTTCGACCCGCAACGAACTGGCACGGATGAGTCTCAGATCCGCGGGCACCCGGTCACCTGCCTCCAGCGAGACGATATCACCGGGAACGATCTCTTCGACCGGCACCTTGATGCGCCGCCCTTCCCTCACGAGATGAGCATGCGGTGCGACCAGGTTACGGATCGCGTTCAGCGCGCGTTCCGCCTTGCCCTCCTGGACGAACCCGACAATGGCATTGACCAGCACGACAGCGAGGATGACCGACGCATCGATAAAATGACCCAACAGCGATGCGGCAAAAGCCGCAGCCAGAAGGAAATAGATCAGGGCATTATGGAAGTGGGCCAGAAAGCGAAACAGAGGGTGGCGGCCTGCCACCGGAGGAAGCTGGTTGCGCCCATACGTGTCCAGGCGCCTTAGCGCTTCGTCTGGCGTCAGCCCCGAGGGAGAACTTTCCAGCGACGAAAGTACCTCTTCGACATGCCTGGCATGTACGCCCACAGACGGGGCCTCTGTGGGGGGACCGGTAGGTCGTGTGGCAGACGGTGTCTCCATGCCTTCTCCAAAGCATCGCTTAAGCGCGTTTCCATTCGGCAAGATCCAGCATAATCACGGCACCCACCGATCCCGGGCGGTGACTGGCACCGATCAGGGCAATTGGAGGAGGAAAACAATGCCTCAAGATTGCAGATCGACATCGATCCCCCCACGCACATCGCCGCCGAAGTCGTCCTGTCAAACGCGCCTCTACTGACGTCCACCATAAGCAGAAAAGAGCCAATGCAAATTGACGCAGATCAAGGACACCATGTCATGGGAATGAATCCGGAGCCCGCTTCCATGTCACCGGAACCTTGATCTTGATCAAGTTGTGCCTGCGGCCACCTTCCATACTGTTTTACCTATCATGAGGCGTGGCTGCGACAGGAGTCTTCTGTGCCTGCCGAGCCAACATTGTACGGTCCTGTTACATAGTGATGCACTTGTGGAGTACGACAACGATGAAAGCGCTTGTATATGAAGGCGTAGGCCAGCGTGCCTGGATAGACAAACCCCAACCGGTCATCGAGGCCCCTACGGATGCCGTGGTACGGATTACCCATACAACGATCTGCGGTACAGACCTGCATATCCTAAAAGGGGATGTACCCGCCGTGGAACCCGGCAGGACATTGGGGCATGAAGGTATCGGCGTGATCGAAGAGATAGGCGATGGAGTGACCAATCTCAAGAGAGGTGACCAGGTTCTCATTTCCTGTATCACATCCTGCGGTCACTGCGACTATTGCCAGCAGGCGATGTATGCTCATTGCCGACATGGCGGCTGGATCCTCGGTCATCTGATCGATGGGACGCAGGCCGAGTATGTTCGCATTCCCCATGCCGACAACAGCCTCTATCGCTTACCGTCTGGACTTGAACCCGCGGCAGCGCTCATGTTGAGCGACATCCTGCCCACCGGACATGAAATCGGCGCGCTCAATGGCGAGGTCCACCTGGGCGATACCATCGCCATCGTCGGGGCTGGCCCCATTGGTCTAGCCGCCCTGCTCACTTCTCGCTTCTATTCCCCGGCACGTATCATCATGGTCGACCCGGATGAGAACCGTCTGGCCGTCGCACGCCAGCTCGGTGCCACCGACACTATCGCTGGCGACCCGGTGGAAACCGTGCTGGGGATGACAGACGGCGAGGGTGTGGATGTCGCCATGGAAGCGGTGGGTATTCCGGAGACCTTCGATGTGTGTCAGCGTATCCTGCGTCCCGGCGGCCGCCTCGCCAACATCGGTGTCCATGGCCGCAGTGTCGAGTTTCGTCTCGAGGATCTTTGGATCAAGAACGTCACCATTCGTACCGGACTGGTGAATACCAATACCATCCCTGTGCTGATGCGCTTCCTCGAATCCGGCGGAATCGATGCCGAGAGCCTGGTCACCCATCGGTTTACGCTCAATGACATCGAGCAAGCCTATGACGTGTTCTCCCGAGCAGCTTCTGAAAAAGCCATCAAGATGCTACTAACCGCAGAATAGCAGGAAAAGCACTGCTCTCATCTCAGCCTGTGCGACAGCAATGTCATCAGGCTGAACGGCTCGAGGGAGGTTGAACCAGGCGTCCGGCGCGAACACGATGACCGTCTGCTGGATCCACCAGCCGTCCAGCAGGACGAACTGCAACGGGATCGTGTACTTCAGGATCACCTCGTACCCAAGCTTGAGACCGCGGTAGACGACGGGTCCTACGAGGGCGATCGCGTGGAACCGGATCGTCAGCCAGGGCGTGCCGGCAACTTCTTCCCAGAGTACTTGGGTGTCGGTGCCGGGCTGAAATTGTCCGGTGATCGCGTCTCCCACTTAGAGTTATTTGATAAGTGCCTTGGCTTGAGCGGCCATGTCGAGTGCCACGCTGATGAACTCAGTGGTTTGCAGGATCTGATTCTGATTGAGGGCCGCGTGGCGGAGCAAGGCGAAGTATTCTTGTGTATCGGTGAGCAGATCGCGAAAGTCCGAAAGGGTTTCCATAAACGCCTTCGCATCTTCGACCACCGTGGCGCGTGCGGCAAGAGAGGCTGGATCCGGGTTCTGCCGCATTTGATCGGTCATCTCAGTGAATTTCTGTGCGGCTCGAGCCCGGACTATGAGCTTCATATCACGGACATCCTCCTCCAGGAGCTTGAGGAGGACTAGCGTTGGATGACCGCGATAAGTCTTTGGCTGACCGGTTATCCTGTCCGGAACTGAGACGCTGATCTCTTGCTGAAGGGCGTCGATCAGATCCTCTCGCGTTTGAGCCTGCTCGATCGCATCGATCAAAGGCGAGATCCCCTCGATGGAGAGCGCTCCAGTCGGCTCAAATGCGCTGCCAAGGACGGTCGATAGTGGCGCGAGCGAGGCCTTGACCTCCTCAAGGCACCGGCCGGCTGCCAGGCCGGACATCGCGTCATTGAACGCAAGCATCGAATCCAGCGCTGCATAGCGTTCGGAGAGACCTACCTCTTCGGTTTCGGGGGCCTCGTCGATGTAATCGTCAAGCACCAGGATATAAGCGGGGCTGAACCGTTCGATCCCACCGGTGTTTCCCAGCGCCGAGACCTTTCCTCGCACGTTGAACTTTGCATAGATCGCTCGGGCTGATTGATCCACCTCCTGGTACGCATCGGTGAGGAGAGCCACCTCCTGTTGCGGACTCACCGCGCAGGCGGAAAACATAACAGATAGAATACTGATAGTGACCAGGCGCATATATTTAATGCCTAATGACTATGAATATAGCCTTGAATAGGTGATGGCTCATACTACATGTGAAGACAAAATCGAGGCACAAAAGCCACTCCCCCATGCCCGGAAGATGTTTCGCCAGATAGTAATCCATCTTCGTCAATAGTATGGCATGAAAGCAGAAGACTGGAGAGAAGAGAGAGAAGTTAAAGCCGTTCACTTACCTGAAGTCTTGGCGCTCCTACTGGCGGTATTCATTATCCGGTGACGATTCACTTGACTCGCTATTCGTCGCTCTGGACCGATTCGTCGAGGGTGGTGTCGGCTCCCACCGGCTCGCCGTCGAAGGTCACCCGATACAGACCGCCCTCTCCCCTATCGGAGGTGAAATAGAGCGCACCATCCGGCGCAAAGGCGATGCCGGCGGGACGTGCCCAACGCCGTCCCTGTTCGTTCTGGAAACCGCTCAGCAGCTCGCTGACCTGCCCCTGGCCTTGCTCATCGAAGGTGATGCCCACGATTCTCGGTTTGCGACGAGTCGCCGGGTCGCCAGAGACACGACCGTCCGGCTGTGTTGCCGAACTGCCATGTACCGCGACGATGGCATCCAGCGCCAGGCCATTGCCTTTGGGGAGAAACGCCAGACCTAGGGGCGCGCTGCGTGCGGGAAGGGTAGCAACCGGGGGCGGAATGACGTCCGCCGACTGCGGTGGTTCGCTGCCGACGCAGTCGTCGCGACGATATTCCCCCGCCACCCACTGGAACCAGGGCATGCCGTGGAAACTGCCTTCCTCGGTACGCACCACCACTTCTCGCGGCAGCTCGTAACCCCAATGATCCGGGCCGTTGTTGGTGGCAAAGAGAACGCCTTCGTGATTCCAGGCCAGCCCGACCGGGTTGCGTAGACCGGTGGCATAGGGTCGCCATTGTGGCGAGTCGCCGCTTTCGTCGAGCACCATGATGCCACCGCGGCGATCGGCAAAATCGTAGCCCTCGCCGATGAACTGATCCGAGCAATTGCCTTGAATGCCCAGGGATAGGTAAATCCGTCCATCGGGACCAGTCGTCAGCGTTCGGGTATTGTGTCCGTCGCCGCCCGGCAGCTTGGCGACCTCCTCGAAGTCATCGGCCGCGAGGGACGCGCCGGCCTGGTAATCGGCCCGCATCAAGGCCGTGGTGGTGGCGACATAGAGATGATTGCCGCGTTGTATCACGCTGTTTGGAAGGTCTCCGATTTCGGCGAGAGAGGTGGCTTGGTCGTAGGGGGGAACCGAACGGTAGATGCTGCCGCTTCTGCTGCCGATGAACATCTCGCCATCGAGGCCGATGCTGATCATTCGCGGCGAGTCCAGTGAGGCGACTTTTTCCACTTGGACGCCTTTGGGCGCCCTGAGCTGTTGATCGGTACCGGCAACATCGATCGTCTGCAGGTCGTCATTCCGCTCCTGGCCAAAGGAATTGCCGGAGACGGCCAACGCCAGTGCCAACATACCGAGCCGGGGCAGGGACCGAAGGTGGCCCCAGCGGCAAGCGGGAAGGGAGTTGACGGACATGATTTCGACTTCTTGAATCGGGTCGTCCTGGATAGGACGACCACCTTCCGGGTGACATCTTCGGCTTGCATACAACGGCAGCGTTTCATCCCAAGTGTAGCTGACCCTTGGGCCCCCTTTCATTCTCTTATTGCCCTCGGTCAATCATAGCGGTAGTCAGCATAAATAGGCACAGCGGCGATACAGCAAGACAGGCGGACATCAGTGACCTTTCCCTTCGGAACCCACTGCTTGCGCTTGCCCAGTTTTGGTGTCCACCTCATACCTTCGTCCTAGAAACGTTGGAGTATAATATCGACACTAATCATCGTGTGCTAGATTCACGGGGCGAAAGCCATCACTCAGGGAAATGACGATATGAACAAAGGGGATCTGATCGAATGTATCGCACGCGAGGCAGGGTTGAGCAAAGCCCAGGCCGGCAACGCACTTGACGCCTTCACCGCCTCCGTTACCGAGGTACTGAAGCAGGGGAATGCAGTGTCCATGATCGGTTTCGGAACGTTCCAGGTGAGTCAGCGTGCTGCGCGCAGGGGACGTCATCCGCAGACAGGGGCGGAAATCGTCATCCCGGCGTCAAAGAGCCCGACGTTCAAGGCGGGGAAAGGGCTGAAGGATGCGGTGAAATGAGCTAAGACATTTTGCTCCATGGCCAGGGCGAACTTTCGTTCGCCCTGGCAAGAGGACGCCCCATCACCTGACGGATTGCTTCGTCCTCGAATTCGAATGAATGGCGCTGGTTGTGGGCAAAGACTCCCTCCTAAGCTCGAAGCATAGCCCGGCGAGGTCTACTCGACCGTGGGAAGTCCACACTCAGCGAAGGTGGTCAGCTATGGCATCAGAGGCTGTTCGCTGCCTCAGCGCTTGTCTCATCCAGAACTCCAGCACCTCGTCATCACACGGATGAGATTGCGATTGAATGGTTAACATAACGCGACTCCTGAAATGGCGACACAGTCAGGATAGCCTAAAATTGTTGCAACGCAGCACGAAGCAAGTCCCGAAGAACCTGAAAATGATCTGATCGAACGTATCGCGCCCAGCCGGTCGTGCACTCGAGGCCGTCACCACCTCCGTGACCGGGGTCTGTAGCGGGGGATACCAGCGAATTGACGGATTCCGCGACTCTCCACCTTCGTGGCTGCTGCCGCATCAGCGGAATCAGCACGCCATGTCCCCACGAATCGCGTTGTAACGCTAAACTGGTAGATACCCATCCAACGTCAGGAGGGTGCCATGGAACAGCGATATGAAGTACGCGCCGTTTACACGTATCCGGACAAGTCCCACCCACAGGATTGGGAGGTCGTGGACTTACATCGAAATGACATCGTGTCGGTGCACAAGACTCGCGATGAAGCCAATGCGGCAGCTGCCGACCTGGAGGAACATGAAGTGCATCGTTGAGAAGCAGAAACGTTAACTAGGGTTTGTACGAAAAGTCGCCGAGCGATGGCCAGACAAGGCAAAAATTAGCGAAAAAGCGGAGTTTACGTGGGTGTAAATGAGCATTTTGAGCTGATTTTTAACGCCGCATGGTCGAGCGCAGGCAGTTTTCGGACAAAGCCTAGTGACGGGAAGCTTTTGATGCCTTATTCGGTTAGGCGAAAGGAGGCAAAACGACCTCAGCCAGGTTTACATCAATTGAAAAAAGCCAGGGTCATATCTTGGCCCTGGCATTTCAGAAATGACTGACTCCATTCTATGACAGGAGGCTTGTTCGCAGCCCCTCTCGTCTTCCATAATCAACTCACCCTCGGCTCGTTCAATATTTCCAGCTGATCGCCTCCCTGTGCGTCTCTATAGCAACCACATCCGTAGCAGGGTCGGACACAATCATGCCGAACAGTTGAGTGCAGTTATCATCTTAAACCCATAGCTCTCCTCTATTCAGGTTTTACTAATGGGATCTCTGGTGACATACAGAGACGCCGGTATCAGTGCCACCAAGGATCGGAGCCGCCTAACGACATTATCGCTCTGGGGCTATGATGTTCCTGCTGGTTAGCCACTCCTTGGCTAGCCGTATTGCGGAGGGATGCACTGCGCTGTTCCCAGTATGACGAACCCAATGCCACAGGAGCGACTGTATTAACTTCCCTCATGCCACCTTCGTTAGTCACCTGATGAAAACGTGCACTGCGCTGTTCCAGGAATGACGAATCCGATGCCATAACAGTGTTTGCAGCAAGCATACCAACGACGAAGGTAGCGGCCAACGTCATGAATTTCATGGGATACCTCATTGTGCTCATGCACAAATTGTTGCCTCACGAATCACTCGCCGATATTCGACGCTGTGATCAATGTACCCAATCATGCCAACAGCCATACCCGACATTATTTTGGGGAAGAGGAGTCGCGGGAAGAAGATGGGTTGACTGAACGGAGCAAGCCTAGGTTCTTAGCGCTTAGCCTTTTTGACCGCCTTAAGTGGGCGTCCGGCTTTGGCCAATTGATTATAGCTCGTGGCGGAAAAGGCAAAATAACTATTTTAAGGAGCCAAAAGATTAGAGGCATCCAGTTGGAAGTCCGCTCATGATCGGCATAGGATTTGAGAAGAAGGACTACCACAACACATTGATCTTCCTGAATAATGGGATCAACGTTTTTATTCGTGCCAGAAACTGCTCGTAATAAATCATTTCTTATTGTTATTTTTTCAGGTTGGGTAAAGAAGATACAAAAACATGCGTCGTCATCGATCGAGGTCGAGGCAGCGTCCGACAAGGTGGCTTTAGTCTGACAATGCCCCATCACTTCTCCGGTGAGCGACAGACATCTTCCATGTTTCATGAATATCAGAATATATGGTGGAAAGTATTACTTGCAGGGATGGTTGGCCCAATTGGACTCGAACCAGAGATCAAGGAATTGTGAGTCCTACCCTTGGCTAATGAAGCTGACCAATACGCTGCTTGTGCATGGCTCAGCGAAGGAATCGATGCAGGAATTCTTGAGATATGACCAAGGCCACGGAGCGCAAACTGCGCATTTCTATACGGTATGGCTGAAGGCATGTGCCGTGGCGGGATACCTTCCCGCCACGGCACTCATCCATCAACGAACCATTACTTCTTAATCAGACCACGATGTCGGCTCAGTGGCCTGCCTTGGCCTGCTGAAGTGGCGGTTCGGATACCACACCGGCAGTCTTGCGAATCCGCAATTGGCTCGCTATCGCATCGAGGAACTCGTCAGCCCTCGCTTGCGGCGCCTTGCTCAACAGGCTCACGCCGACGAACAGCACGCTGGAAACGATGATGCCCCAAATGCCGGCCGGCAGGCCCAGGAAAGAGTTGCCGATGGCATAGACGAAGAGCACGAAGGTACCGGTACCGATGACACTGACCAGGGCACCGGCAGCGGTACCGCGCTTCCAGTAGAAGGCGCCGATGATCGCCGGTACCACGGCCACCAGACCGGAAGAAGCGGCTACCGACAATACGGCGATCAGGTCGAGTTGCAGTTCGGCGAAGCCAAGCGCCATCAGGGCGATCACCGGAATCACCACCTTGCCGACGATCAGCTGGCGTTTCTCGCTCGTGCCGGGCTTGACGTTGGCATAGACGTCACGTGCCAGCATCGAGGAGAGCGTAAGCATGATCGAATCGATGGTGGAAACCGCGGCAGCCATGATGCCGATCATCACGATCACGCCGAGAAGCGGTGGGACATGCACGGAACCGAGCAGTGTCGGGGTGGCCAGGTCGGCGCTTTCCAGCCCAGGGAAAGCCGCCAGTGCCGAGAAGCCCCATAGCACCGAGACCAGGGTATAGATGAAGCCGAAGACCAGGAAGCCGAGCAGCATCTGGCGCATCGAGCGCAGCGATGCCGGCATGAACAGGCGCTGGCTGACCTGCGGGTTGGAAAGGCTGAAGAAGAACCAGGGAATGGTCAGGCCCAGGAAGGTGACGAAACTGAACAGGCCGCTACCTGGCACCGTCAGCGACTGCGGATGCTCGGTGGCCAGGGTGTCGAACAAGGCACCGAAGCCGCCCAGCCCCTGAATGACCAGCAGAGCGACGAGGGTCGAGGCCACTACCATCATGATCGCCTGTAGCGAATCGGTCCACATCACCGAGCGAATACCCGCCACGTAGGAGAAGAAGATCGCAATGGCGGTAGCCAGTATCACGCCGGTGGTGAAGGGAATGGCGCCCCCCGTGGTGCCCTGGAGCAGATAGCCGACCCCGGCGAGCTGCACGGCGGCATAGGGAATCAGGAACACGCAACTGGCGATCGACACCGCCATGGCGACGTGCTTGCTGTTATAACGGTGGCCAAGCATCTCGCTGGGCGTGACGAAGCCGAACTTCTTGCCCACCGCCCAGAATTTCGGACCGAAGATCGCCACCAGCGACACGCCGGCGAAATAGACGATCTCGAAGCCCAGCGCGCCGACGCCGCCCGCATAGGTCAGGCCGGCCAGCCCGACCATCATGAAGGCGCTATAGGTCGTGGCACTGTAACTCAGCGCGGAGACGAAACCATTCATTTGCCGGTTGCCGAGGAAGTACCCCGACATGTCCTGCGACTTGCCCTGGCGGGACAGGATGGCAATGGCGATGGCAACCAGCAGGTAGATCGCCACCGACCACCAGATAAGCGACTCGGTCATGATCATTTCCCCTCGAAGTCTTTTGTGATGAAGACATTCAGCGCAATCACGGCCAGACCGGCGACGGTCCAGAACAGGAAGCTTCCGTACCACGCTTGCACGTCGGTCAGCAGGGTGTAGGGGACCAGGTAGCAGAGCAGCACCACCGCCCATACCAGCCATACCCATTTACTTCGTTGCATGTTCCACCTCGTCTTGTTCGTAGCGTCAGAGTGGGAGTTTTTCGCCATGGGTCGTGGCGAAAATCGGTGTCACGCACTTAGCCGTGCGTCTTGTTATCGTCCTTGCGGATTTGCGACACGCGTTCGGTGATTCCCGACCAGGCGGGTTCCCCAGGTGCGAAACGGGCCCGGAGGTACTCGACCAGGGTCGTTACCTGCGAGTCGCTGAAGCTGTCGGCGAAACCCGGCATCTCGCCGATACCGGGAACGTTGGTCGCGTGCACGCCGCCCAGAATCGACTGGATGACGTTGTCGGGGCGCTCGCTATACAGGTTGGTATTGAGTGCCAGTGACACCTTGGCCTGAGTGAACGATGGCAGGCCGGTGTCGACATGGCAGGAGGCGCAGGCGCCATCGAAGAGACGCTCGCCAGCTTCCAGGCCAGCAGGACTCGTTGCCGCCCTGGCCACTAGCTGTTGTGCCTCGAGGCGAACATCGTCGGCATCGCTTGCCGGTGCGTTCATCTGGGCCGCCACATAATGGGCGATGGCGCGCACATCGGACTCCGGAAGCTCACCAAGCCCGGCCACCACCGGTGCCATTGGCCCCGATGCCACGCCATGCAGTTCGGACTCGCCACCGCGCAGGTACTGGTATAGCGACTCCTCGCTCCAGGGAATCGGCGAGCGGGACAGGGTATTGAGAGGCGGCGCCTCCCACCCCTCCACCAAGGCGCCGGCCAGGTAGCGCTCACCTCCCTGCTCGGCGCCCAAGGCATTGCGCGGCGAGTGGCAGGCACTGCAATGCCCCAGCCCCTCGGCGAGATAAGCGCCGCGATTGTACAGATCGCTTTGGGACGGATCGGGCTGGAAAGGGCTGGCATCGTGATACAGTGCGTTCCAGCCGGCCAGCAGCGCGCGCACGTTGAACGGAAACGACAGTTCGTTGGCCGGCGGCTCCGCACTGACCGCGGGCTGCGCCATCAGGTAGGCGTAGAGTGCCTGCATGTCGGCGTCGCTGGTCTTGGCGAAGGCCGTGTAGGGAAAGGCCGGATACAGGTGCCGACCGTCGCGGCTGATACCGTGACGCATGGCCCGCTCGAAGGCGGCATAGGACCAGTTGCCGATGCCGGTCGCCTCGTCGGGCGTGATGTTGGTGCTATAAAGCGTGCCGAAGGGCGTATCGAAGGCCCTGCCGCCGGCATTATCGATACCGCCTTCGGCGGTATGGCAAATGACGCAATCGCCCACCTCGGCGACCAGCCGCCCACGCTCGATGGTCTCCACCGAATACAGATTGGCGGCTGGCCGGGCCACCGGTGCGATAGGCGATTTCCAGGGCCACAACATGGCAGCCGCTCCTGCCGTCACCACCGCCGCGCCGGTGAGCCAGCGCCAGCGCGTTGCGCGTCGTCCGGTTGCCGCCTCGCCACCCCTTGCTCCGCACTCACCCTGCAAGGTCTGGCGTACTCGGCTGGCGGTAAAGGGGGGCTGGCGGAAACGCACACCAGTGGCATCGAAGAGCGCATTGGCGATCACCGCGACACCGGGCGAAAGGTCCGCTTCGTCGAGTGGCGACAAGGCTGATACCGGCTCGCCATCGCTGCGCGTCATAGGGGTGGAACAAGATGTCCCGGCGACATTTCGGGCCTCGGCGACCAGACCGCGTCGGCTCTCCTGCATGGATGACGAATCGCGATTACCGCCCCCATTCTCGCCCCATTCGTCGAAACTCGGCTCCCTGGCCAGCAATGGCCTGGCCACCCCCAGCACCCGCTGCTGCAATGTCTTCTGCAACTGCGCCGTATCGACCAAGGGACCGGAGTCCTGACCGACGACCAGACGGGTCAGGCGCACGTCGCCGGTAACCCGGTTGACGTCGATATCGGCAACCCACGCCGAACGAACGCCTTCCTCGACACGACCATGCCGGTCGGGCAATTGTGCATAGGCGAAGCCGCGGCCACGGCGCACATCCGCCGTCGATCCCTCCTCGCTGGCCTTGGTCGGCCAGGACCATCCGGCGCGCCGGGTCACCGACTCGATCAGCTCCACACCGCGAGGGTCGTCGAGGTGGCGCAGGCGCAAGGCCACGGGGTCCTGACCGCTTTCCCTGGCCACCTCATCGAGGAAGGATTCCCGAGCGAAGCCATGCTGCCATTCAAGCGCACGACCGTCGTCATGGCTTCCCCGCGCCTCACCGGGGACAGCCAACCGCTGGTCGCGGAACACATAGGGAGAGAACGGCGGCGACGCCGGCTCGCCGGTCGCGACATCGTCGTCGTGTCGGCGTGTTTCGAGCATGCCGCTCAGCCACAGCGCCACCACCGGCGTATCGCTGCCGACAAGCTCCTGACGATTGCGATAGCGCTCGATCCCGCCCTGTGCATTCCATTCGACACTGACGGCTATGCGCTGGGCCTGGCCCAGGGCTTCGACATCGCGCGCATAGCTGGCATCCAACCACACGGCGACCGGTCGCCCCACCGCCCTGGACAACAGCGCCGCATCGGCGGCGGCATCGTCGCCGCAGTGCCTGCCGATGCCGGATCCTGAAGCCACATCGTGCAGTTCGATGGCTTCCCCGGCCAGGCCGGTGAGCGCCATCAGGTCGCGCTCGAGCAGCACCGGGGTCGTCGTTGGCGCCCAGATATCGAGCCGATCACGACCATGGTCGGCAACGACCCAGCCCGGCTCGTCGCCCCAGCGCATCCGGCTTGGCCAGCCATAGTGCCGTGTCAGATACCGACCTAGCGTTGCGTCCGCTTCGGCAGGGTTCTCCTGATGCGACGACTCCACTCGCAACGCCCGCCCCTGTTGGGTGCCATTTTCCGCAACCTCCAATGGCTGCCACTCCAGTCGCAAGCGCCGGGCCGCCTCGCGCGCCGCTTGCAAGCTGGTGGCCACGACACCCACGAAGTTGCCCTCGACCACGACCTCGATCCTGCCTGGTAGTGTCGCGACGCTCTTGTGATCCACACCCTGCAGTCGAGAGCAGACAAAAGTGCCGTCATCAAGACGGTAGGCGGGTGGGCGGATCACGACCCCGAATCGCCCTTCGCCACCAAGCGACTCGGGCCGCCGATCGATGCCTGTCGAGCGATGAGATGCGGAAGCGTTCATGCGCATCCCTCCTCGTCGTCATGACCAGCGGCCCGATAGGCAGCCTCGAGGATCTCGACATGCGTGCCGCAGCGGCACAGGTTGTGCTCGAGAGCGGCCCGAATCGACTCTTTGGAGGGGTGAGGGTCACGGTTGAGCAGCGCACGCACGCTCATGATCATGCCGTTGAGACAATAGCCGCACTGCGCCGCTTGCTTCTCGATGAACGCGGTCTGCACCGGGTCCAGCCCATCAGGCGTTGCCAACCCCTCGAGCGTCGTCACCTCATGACCGATGACGGCCGCCACCGGCAGCACGCAGGCGCGCGCCGCCAGGCCATCGACGAGCACGGTGCAGGCGCCGCACTCGCCCAGGCCGCAACCGTACTTGGGGCCGTTCAGTGCCAGGTCATTGCGCAGCACATGCAGCAGGTTCGTTTCCGGTGCCACCGCGATACGGTGCGACTGCCGATTGACGGTCAGGGTCAGCGTTCGTGTCATGGGGATTCGATCGTTGTTGTTGGCTTTCGCTCCCCACTGGGAGCGGGTCAGGTCTCGATACGCGATGCCTCCGGCGCCACCACGTCACCTTCTTTCACCACCGCCATGTCATCCAAGTAGACAGAGCAATGGCGCATGGGGATATCCATGTGGCATGGCGTGTTGCGCGGCCCGCCGACCTCGGTATTGGGACCGGTGGAGAACAGGAAGTTGCCATGGAAGGCACGCGCGTCCATGCCAATGGCATCGTTCTTGTCATGCAACCCCAGGGCCGTCCACTGCGCACGGGGCTGCAGCCCCCAGCCGATGTGCGAAATGGCATACACATCGGGATCCTTGAAGTGGGCCATGTACTCGCGCAGGTACTCGGCATCGAAGCCGCCATGGATGCGACGGATGAATCCTTCCTCGATCTCCAGCGTGACCGGCTTGTCGCGCACGTAGGTCTTGAAGGGCAACAGGATATCGCCGATGTCGAGCACCAGCTTGCCCTCGGCGCTGCCCTCGTTGGGCCACGAGAACAGAAAACCGCTCGGCCAGTGGTCCCAGCGCCCCGGCTCGTCGGCAAAACCGTACTCGGTCACCACCGGGTACTGGCCCAACCTGGCGCGGAAGTCAGTTCCCGCTGCCGATGTCACCCTGAAGGTCTCGGCCGCTTCGAAGGGCTGACGCGCCGCCTCGACCCGCCGCTTGTCCTCCAGGCTCGGCAGCATGCGCGCCAGCATCTCCGGCGGCTCCACGGCCAGCAGGATGCGGGTGCCGGACTTGAGGATCGCCTCCTGCTCCGGCGAGTGCAGCAGCATCATGGTATCGACCACCAGGTCGGCTGCCATCAGCGCCTGCTGCGCCGCAGGATGGCCGGTCAGGGCGGTATGGCCGACATAGGCCGTCAGATCGTTGCCCATGGCGGTGCGGTGGTTGAAGGCCGGCAGCTCGACGGCATAGGCCTTGGCTCCTAGCCGGTACGACGCCTCCATGGCGGCCGTGACGATGAACGGGTTGGAGTAGTGGCTCTTGAGCACCGCGACACTCTGGGTCTCGTCCACCCGTGACAGCTTCAACACGTGCTCGAAGTGCTGGGTCAATTCGCTCTGACTGACTGGCATCTTGTCACCTTTTCTTCCCGTCCCGCACCAGCAGGGTGCAGGTCCTCTTTGATTTGTAATTTATGGTGTATACGCTTATTACTTGATGTGTCTACAAGGTATAGCACCCTTTCCCAAGGACTGGCAAGAACGAAACCAACCTCGTGAAAATACCTTTATACCCAGTATTAGTCGCGATCTTCCGTATTTTCAAGCCAGACATCCTCATGCATCACCTGGGTCAAAAAGCAGTGCTTGACCCTTTTCAAAATGGTGTATACGTTGTTTTTACGCAAGAGGCACGCCATCCAGGCGTGACTGCATGGCGGACCCTGCAAACAACAGCAACAGAGGACCCCTCCCATGAACGACAAACCGACGATCGCGGTCATCGGCGCCGGCCTGGGCGGCGCCGCCGCCGGCGCCCTGCTGCAGCAGGCTGGCTATCCGACCAAGGTGTTCGAACAGGCTCCCGCCTTCTCGCGCCTGGGTGCCGGCATCCACCTCGGCCCCAACGTGATGAAGGTGATGCGCCGCATCGGCATCGAAGACCGACTCAATGCCATGGGCTCCCACCCCGACTTCTGGTTCAGCCGCGATGGCATGACCGGCGAATACCAGTCACGCATTCCGCTCGGTGAATTCGCCCGCCGCGAGTACGGCGCCGCCTACATCACCGTGCACCGCGGCGACCTGCATGCCCTGATGGTCGATGCCCTCGATCCGGCGCGGCTTCATTTCGACAAGCGCCTGGTGGATGTCGACGACAACGGTGACAAGGTGGTCATGCGCTTCGCCGACGGTACCAGCGAGAAAGCCGACCTGGTGATCGGTGCCGATGGCGTGAATTCCCGCATCCGTGAAAAGCTGCTCGGCCCCGAGGCGCCCATCTACAGCGGCTGGGTGGCACACCGCGCAATCATCTCTGCCGACAAACTGGCCGCCTACGACCTGGATTTCGAAGCCTGCGTGAAGTGGTGGTCGGAAGACCGGCACATGATGGTCTACTTCGTGACCGGCGATGAGAAGGAGTACTATTACGTCACTGGCGTTCCCGAGCCGGAGTGGAACCACGGCACCTCCTTCATCGACAGCTCGCGCGAGGAGATGCGCGAAGCCTTCAAGGGCTATCACCCGGTGGTCCAGGCCTTGATCGATTGCACCGAGAAGGTGACCAAGTGGCCCCTGCTCGAGCGCAGTCCCCTTCCACTGTGGCATGACAACCGCCTGGTGCTGTTGGGCGATGCCTGTCATCCGATGAAGCCGCACATGGCACAGGGAGCGGCCATGGCCATCGAGGATGCCGCCATGCTGGTGCGTTGCCTGGAGGAAGTCGGTGCCGACCGCTATCGGCAGGCCTTCGAACTGTACAAGGCCAATCGTTTCGAGCGCGCCTCGCGAGTACAGAAGGTCTCCCATGACAACACCTGGCTGCGCCATGACGAAGACCCGTCATGGGTATTCGGCTACGACGTGTTCGAGGAACCTCTCAAGCAACCTCAACCCGCCACCACAGGGAGTCCGGCATGAGCAGCACCTTTCTCTACGGCGCCAACGTGCACGCCAACGGCATTCGCCAACACTATCTTCGTTATGGCGGCAACGGCTCCTCCACCGGCCAGCCACTGGTGCTGATCCCCGGCATCACCAGCCCCGCCGTCACCTGGGGCTTCGTCGCCGAGCGTCTGGGCAGGCACTTCGACACCTACGTCATCGACGTGCGTGGGCGCGGCCTGTCATCCAGCGGACCGCAACTCGACTACGACACCGACACCTGCGCCGACGACGTGGTCGCCTTCACTCATGCCCTGGGGCTCGAGAATGCCGTACTGGCCGGGCACTCCATGGGCGCCCGTTTCGCCGTTCGCGCCATGACCCGTGGCGCCAAGGCAGTCGACAAGTTGGTGCTGATCGACCCGCCGGTGTCGGGTCCCGGCCGTCGCGAATATCCCAGCAAGCTGCCCTGGTACGTCGATTCGATCCGCGACTGCATCCAGGGTGCCGACATCGAGACCATGCGCCAGTACTGCCCGACCTGGAGCGAGGAGCACCTGCGCCTGCGCGCCGAGTGGCTGCACACCTGTTTCGAGCCGGCGATCGTCCAGGCCTTCGAGGAATTCCACAGCGTGGATATCCACCAGGACCTGCCCGGTATCGACGTACCGACGCTGTTGATCTGTGCCGGCAAGGGTGGTGTCATCCAGGACGCCGACAAGGCCGAGATCCGCGAACTGTTGCCCTCGATCCACATCACCACCGCCGAAAATGCCGGCCACATGATCCCCTGGGACGACTACGAGGGGTTCTTCACCGCCTTCGGCGATTTCCTGGGCCCCGAGCTTTGAGGGAGTACAGTGACATGACCAAGACCTACCGCATTGGGCAGATCGTACCCAGCTCGAACGTCACCATGGAGACCGAGATCCCCGCCATGTTGACGGCACGACAACAGATCCGGCCCGAACGCTTCACTTTCCATTCCAGCCGCATGCGCATGAAGACCGTAAGCAAGGAAGAGCTGTCGGCGATGGATGCCGAGTCGGACCGCTGCGCCCTGGAGCTCTCCGACGCTGCCGTGGACGTGATGGGCTATGCCTGCCTGGTGGCGATCATGTCGATGGGCCCCGGCTACCATCGCGAATCGCAGCAACGTCTGCGCCAGCGCACTCGAGAAAACGGCAGGGAGACACCAGTGGTCTCCAGCGCCGGCGCCCTGGTCGATGCGCTCCAGGTAATCGGCGCCAAACGCGTGGTGGTCGTGGCGCCCTACATGAAACCGCTGACCGAGCTGGTGGTGGACTATATCCGCCAGGAAGGCATCGAGGTGCTCGACTATCGCGCCCTCGAGATCCCCGACAACCTCGAGGTGGCACGTCACGACCCGGCCAAACTGCCGGAGATCGTTTCAACCCTCGACCTCGCCGAGGCCGACGCCATCGTACTTTCCGCCTGCGTGCAGATGCCGTCGTTGCCCGCCGTGGCCAAGGTCGAGGCATTGACCGGCAAGCCGGTGATCAGCGCCGCCATTGCTACCACCTACGCCATGCTCAAGTCGCTGGAGCTGGAGCCGGTAGTGCCGGGTGCCGGTGCGCTGCTGTCAGGTGCCTACTGAGGAGAGCCATCATGTCGAATCGCGAGGCCAATTCGGTCGCCGACAACTACAAGGGCGTGTGGGACAGCCGCATAGGATTCGGTCGCAAGGCTGCCCTGATAGTGGTGGACTTCATGCAGGGCTATACCACCGAGGGCTCGCCACTCCATGCCCCTGGCGTGGTGGATGCCGTGGCCAACGTGCCGCCCCTGCTGGCAGCGGCCCGAGAGGCTGGCATCCCGGTCATCCATACCAATATCCGCTACCACGGGCCCGATCATCTCGATGGTGGCGTATGGGTGAAGAAGGCACCGGTGATGAAAGCCATGGTGGCGGGCAACCCCTACGCCGAGTTCTGCCCCGAGGTGGCGCCCCAAGGCGATGAACTGGTGATTACCAAGCAATACGCCAGCGCCTTCTTCGGCACCTCTCTGGCACCGACGCTGGTGGCCCTGGGGGTCGATACCCTGGTGCTCGTCGGCTGCTCCACCAGCGGTTGCATTCGCGCCACCGCGGTCGATGGCATGCAGCACGGTTTTCGTGTGATGGTGGTACGCGAATGCGTGGGAGACCGCCACCCCGCCCCGCATGAAGCCAACCTGTTCGACATCGACAGCAAGTACGGCGACGTGATTGGCCTGGAGGAAGCCTTGACCCATATCAACGACAGACGCCAAGCCCGGGACTGACCTCACTCCCCCGACTCGCCTTGCTCGTTCATCTTGGTCAACAGATGCAGCAAGGCGACACGCTCGGCGGGGTTGAGGTTGCCCATGGTCAGATCGGTGACGTGCTGGGCACGCGGCACCATCTCCTCGACCAGGTTCTCGCCCTGCGGCGTAATGCTGACCATGACCTTGCGTTGGTCGGCGGGGTCGGTAGAAAGCGTGATCCAGTCGCGCGCCTTGAGCCGCTTGATGACACCGCGGATGGTGGCGGGATCGATGGCCGTGGCATTGACGATCTCGGTCAGCGAGCTGGGGCCGTGATCCATCACCGTGCACAGGGTCACGAACTGGATCGCGGTCAGTTGCTTGTCGCAACTATGACGCTGAAAGATCGCGGTATGGCGCTGATACGCCTTGCGCAACAGGTGTCCGACCTGTTCCGAGAAATCGTAACCGTGCTCGGAAGGCGTGTGTCGCTCACTTTTTTTCGATTCGTGATGTTGGGTCTCGGTTGGCATCGGCGATCCTATCCATTCCATAAGGCGCATGGTCACGGTATATGACGAGGTATTTCGACACTTCATGAGAGGGTGGAAAACTCTCGGTCACTGCGGCATATTTACAGTGTATACACTATAACCGCTTTGCCACCGGAGACAACATCCGCTTGCCTCGAGAATCAATCATCAGGAGCTCTTCGATGGCGCGTTCTTCCCTGCCCCCGCGACATTCCCTGCTCAACGACCCCGATCTACTGGTGGTCTACCGCGACGCGGTGGTGCCCCCCACGCCTGCACCAGGGCAACCCGGCACGCACTCCGATTTCATTCCGACCGAGCCGGAGCTGTTCGTCGCCGTACTCGACGACGGGCATGTCATGGCCTTCAATGGCCACGTCGACTTGGGCACCGGGATTCGCACCGCCCTGGCACAGATCGTCGCCGAAGAGCTGGATGTGCGTCTCGAGGACATCAGCATGGTGCTCGGCAACTCCACCGAGGTGCCGAACCAGGGCCCCACGATCGCCAGCGCCACCATCCAGATCACCGCCGAGCCCTTGCGCCGCGCGGCGGCCCAGGCCCGCCACCACCTGCTGTCGCTCGCCGCCGCACACTTCGGCGCGGCCACCGAGGACCTGCGCAGCGAAGACGGCCGAATCCATCTCCATGACGATCCACAACAGGCCATCGGTTACGGTGCGCTACTGAAAGGGCAACGTCATGCCCTGAAACTGGCCGATGACGTGGCCCTGAAAGCCGTTGGCGACTACCGTGTCGTCGGTCAGGGAGCGCCGCGGGTCGACATTCCCGCCAAGGTCAGCGGCGAACTCACCTTCGTTCACGATCTGCGTCTGCCCGGAATGCTGCATGGCCGGGTGGTTCGACCGCCTTATGTCGGCCACGACCGTGGCGATTTCGTCGGCCACAGCCTGATGCATGTGGATGAGTCCTCGGTAGCCGATATCCCAGGCCTGGTCGAGGTGGTGGTCATCGGCGACTTCGTCGGCGTGGTAGCCAAACGCGAGGAAGCGGCGATCGAAGTCGCCCGGCGCCTGAAAGTCACCTGGCGTCCCGTCACCGAACTCCCCGAGCTGCATGACCTGGAGCAGGCATTGCGCGAGCTGCCCGCCAAGCATCGCCCGCTGCTAGAGGAAGGCGACGTCGACACCGCCCTGGGTCAAGCCAGTCACCGACTGAAGCGCACCTATGTGTGGCCCTACCAATTGCATGGCTCGATCGGCCCCTCATGCTCGGTGGCCGACTACCGCGACGAAGGCCTCACGCTCTGGTCGGGCACCCAGAACCCCCACAGCCTGCGCGCCGACCTGGCCAGGCTGCTGGATCTCGACGAGGGCATGATCGACATTCAGCGTATGGAAGCGTCCGGCTGCTACGGTCGCAATTGCGCCGACGACGTAGGCGCCGATGCCGCCTTGCTGTCACGCGCCGTGGGCCGTCCGGTGCGGGTACAGCTAAGTCGCGAACAGGAGCATGGCTGGGAGCCCAAGGGCGCGGGGCAGCTCATGGACGTCGACGGCGGATTGAACGGTGACGGCAGCCCGGCTGGCTACGACTTCGTGAACCGCTATCCGTCCAACAATGCCCCGACCCTGGCGCTACTGTTGACCGGTACCGTGGCACCGAGCGACATCCCCTTCGAGATGGGCGACCGTACCGCGGTGCCGCCCTACCGCTATCCACACCGACGCATCGCCTGCGATGACGTGCCGACCCTGGTGCGTGCCGCCTGGCTACGCGGCGTCTCCGCCCTGCCCAACACCTTCGCCCACGAAAGCTATATCGACGAACTGGCGTGGATGGCCGGGATGGACCCCGTCGACTATCGCCTTCGTCACTTGAGCGACGAGCGTGCCCGCTCCCTGGTCGCTGCCGTGGCGCAGCGCGCCGAATGGACGCCTCGTCTCGCGGCCAGCGCCGAGCGGGAACGCGACGGTTGGCGATGGGGGCGCGGATTTGCCTACGCCCAGTACGTGCACAGCAAGTTCCCCGGCTTCGGCGCCGCCCTGGCGGCCTGGGCCGTCTTCCTCAGGGTGCATCTCGAGACGGGACGCATCGTCATCGAACGTCTGGTCGTCGGCCAGGACGCCGGCTTGATGATCAACCCGGCGGGGGTGCGCCACCAGGTGCACGGCAACGTGATCCAGACCTTGAGCCGCACCTTGAAGGAAAGCGTCGCGTTCGAAAACGGCCTGCCCGTCAGCCGCGAATGGGGCGGCTATCCGATCCTGCGCTTCTCGGAACTGCCCGAGATCGACGTACTGCTCCTGGACCGATCCGAGGAGCCTCCGCTGGGGGTCGGCGAGTCGACCTCCCTGCCCGGCGCCCCGGCGATCGCCAACGCCCTGTTCGATGCCACCGGGGTACGGTTCTATCGACCGCCGTTTACCCCCGACTCGGTTCGCAAGAGGTTGCACGCCTCTCGGCAAACGAGAGCCGGCGCAGCATCACTATTATTTGAATGAGTTATAGGTTCACCAAGGCACCGGTGTGGCTCCTTCATTCTCCAGAAGGTACACCTTGAAGGCTTGCCATAGTGGACTGCGATAACGCTCGGGATGCCACACCAGAGAAAAGCTTCGCGTCAGATGCAGTCCACTCGCCAGCTCCACCAGCTCCCCTCTTTCCAGCTCACCCGACACGCTCAGCCACGACAGGCACCCCAGGCCCAGGCCGGCCCGTACTGCCTGCTTGATCGCTTCGTGCTGGCTGAGCTCCATGCGTACATGCAAGCGCTCCACATGGTGGAGCAACGCGGCCTCGAAAATCTCACGCGACCCCGACCCGGGTTCACGCAGGATCCAATGGGCTTGCTGAAGATCGGCGTCTTCGAGCCGCCCCTTGGCCGCCAGTGGGTGCTGTGGGGCGCAGACGATCACCATACGATCCTCACACCATGCCGCACTGGCCAAGCGAGGCTCATGACACTGTCCCTCGATCAAGCCGAGGTCGGCATCAAAGCGCAGTACATCCGTGATCACTTCGCCGGTGTTGCGCAGTCTCAGACGCAGATCAACTGCCGGGTGATCCTCGCTGAAGCGTCCCGCCAACGGCGGCAATAGATAGGTACCAATGGTCGCACTGGCCGACACGTTGAGTGTGCCCCGTAGTTGCCCTTCTGGCTCCTGGGCCGCCGCCACGAAATCTGCCACCCCGTCCAGCAGACGTTCGGCACGCGGTAACAAGTGACGCCCCATATCGTTGAGTCGTAGACGCCGCCCCAGTCGCTCGAATAAATCGACACCAAGTTGATTCTCCAGGTCGGACAGCCCCTGACTGGTAGCGGATTGCGACAGACTGAGCTGCCGTGCGGCAGCGCTCACCGTGCCTTCGCGGGCCACCGCGACGAAGATCTGGAGCTGGCGGAAGGTCACGTGCGGGGTCATATATCGGCTCCACCGAACAGCCATATTGTTATTACATGATAACTATTTTGCATAATTGTTCCTAGGCTGGTGCCAGATACCAGCAAGAGGTACAACGCCATGTGGCAAGGCCTGATACTCTGCACCACCCTGACCCTGGCCGGCTTCGCCCTGGCCAATGTGCCAGGTTTGGCCGAGAGCGGTATCAGCCCCCTGGTCTATGCCCTTCTGCTGGGACTTTTGGTCGGCAACCTCCCCCTTTCCCGCCACCTTTCCCAGGTTCAGCCGGGGCTCAAGTTCGCCACTCGCTGGCTGTTGCGCGGCGGCATCGTGCTGTTCGGGCTGTCGCTGACGATGCAGCAGATCTTCGCCTTGGGCCCCCGGGTACTGCTGCTTGACCTGCTGGTGATCAGCGCCGTGCTGGTGGCTGGCTACCTGATCGGCACCCGGTTGTTGGGCATTGACCGTGAGACGACCCTGTTGACCTGCGCCGGCAGTGCCATTTGCGGCGCTGCCGCGGTACTCGCCACCGAGACCACGATTCGTTCGCGCCCCGCTGCGGCGTCGATGGCGGTGGCAACGGTGGTACTATTCGGCAGCCTGGCGATGCTGGTCTATCCGCTGCTCTATCCAATAAGCGGCATGACCGAGGGCCTTTACGGTATCTACATCGGCGCGACCATCCACGAGGTCGCCCAGGTGGTTGCCGCTGGCGACGCCGTGGGGCCAGAAGCCTTGGCCAATGCGGTTATCGTCAAGCTGGTGCGGGTTCTGCTGCTGGTTCCCTTTCTCCTCATCGTAGGCCAGTGGTGGTTACGGCATCAGGCTACCGCTGCGGTACCCGGTGGCAGCAAGCTGGTAATCCCCTGGTTCGCCTTTGGCTTCATGGCCATGGTAGGGGTCAACAGCCTGGTCTCATTGCCCCCTGCCCTCCACCAGTCATTGGTACTGGCTGGGCAAGTTGCACTCACCATGGCCATGGCGGCATTGGGCTTCGAGACCCGCCTGGAAAAGCTCAAGGCATTGGGCCTCCGCCCTTTCATCCTGGCACTGACGTTGTTCGTTTTGCTGCTCGCAGGTGGTTGGCTGGCCAGCTACCTATTGATGGGCTAATTACTCAGGTAAAGGGCTATCGTCGTGTCACACAACCTGCCACAAAAAACCCCCTCCGAAGGGGGCTACCTGAACTGATGCTTCGCCGGCAGCTGGATGCGATCCAGGATCGGTGAGTAGAAGGCCTTATCCCCCTCAACATGATCGATCCGGGCACCGATGGCCTCGATCAGCCGTTCGGCCTCGTCGACGAGGTCGAAGATTGCCCTCGCACTGGGCGACGTTGAAGAGGTTGAAACCCTTGAGGATGGCGAAGTGCTGCTCCTTGGGCCTGCCCTCCTCGTTAAGGACAGGCTGGCCCTCATCATCAAGCACTTCACGTACCATGGGCTTGTAGACACAGACCAGGGTCGATGCCTCGCCCTTACGGACCGTGCCACACAGATGCAATCACTCAGCAGTGACTCGGGGGATGCGTACCGTACGTTGCAGCCCGTGGCGATGTGCCAGGGCGGACATATCGTGGGATGACATGTAGACAGCGGTTCCAGCGCTTGCAAATCTAGTCCCGTTCCCGGTGCCCGCGATCCCGTTTCCAGCTCTCTCGGTCTGGTCCCCGGTGTTCACGATTCCGTTCCCCATGTTCACGATTCCGTCCCCCATGTTCACGGTCCCGCTTCCAGCTCTGTCGATGCCCTTCCCGGTGCTCGCGATTCCGTTTCCAGTGCTCCCTATCTCTTTCATGGCGCTCACGAGTCCGTTCCCAACGATCGCGATCCCGGTCCCAATGGTCGTGATCCCGGTCCCAGCGGTCCCTCTCATAGTCCCAATGGTCGCGATCATGATCGTAATATCGATACTCACGATGCCACTCACGATCATGGCCGTACCCGCCATCGTCGATGACGATGGCTGGCTCCGTCCTGATATGCGCCGGCTGGTAACTACACCCCGCCAGGCCCAAGATGGCGATCGCGCTGAACAGCACGAAGAGCAGGCGCATACGTTTCTCCGTTTGAGCCGTGATGCCTCATACTAGCAAGCGGCTTTCCCCAGGCCATGTGGCAGGATGGCGACACCCGATGGCAATAATGTGGAAGCTGGCCACCTTATGAAAGGCAGCCAGGCAGTTCCTGCTATGGTTCCATAGCATGCCATAGGAGGAGACAGGAATGATCAAGGAAGTTCGACTCGCAGCCGCTCTGGCCCTGTGTGGGACCTTAGCTGGCTGCGTCGCCTATGCCGATGGCTATGGATATGGTGGTGACTACCATCGCTATGGAACACCCATACCCAAGGGACATATGCCACCCCCAGGAGAATGCCGGACCTGGTATCCGGATCGGCCCGCCGGCCATCAGCCGCCGCCCGAGTCATGCCATTAACAGCGCCTGCCTGAATCCCATCCAGGCGCTCACTGAACTCATAGTGCCTCTGCCGACAAGGGGGTCCCGACTTCGCCACAACACATTTCCGGCCCCGGGCTTTCGCCATGTAAAGGATCCCCCAGTCCTTCCGCACTGAGCCGCGAGCGAATACCTGGCCGCGGGAGTCGATGGCCGGGTTCGGGTCATGCAGCTCGGGGGACCCTCACGCACATCCCATGATGCCGCTCGGCTTCTACGCCATAACGAATGGTATAAAAGCCGAATCATAATCGCTGGGAGAACCACGTGACCGAACGCGAGAAGATGCTGGCGGGTGAGCTCTACGATGCCCGCGACCCGGAGCTGCAAGCTTTGCGCCGCCGCGCCCGGCTGCTGATCCAGGCGCTCAATGCCTGCCGTGACGATGCCGAGGAGGAGCGTGCGGCCTTGTGGCGTGAGTTGCTGCCCGGGGCGGGACAGGGGCTATGGATCGAACCCCCGTTCTATTGCGACTATGGCTGCCATCTCTGCCTGGGCGACAACGTCTTCTTCAACTTCAACTGCGTGGTGCTGGATGTGGCGCCGGTGACCATCGGTAGTAACGTGCTGTTCGGCCCGGCCGTGCAGCTCTATACCGCCACCCACCCGCTGGAGGCCGAGGCGCGCCGCAGTGGCCTGGAAGCCGGCAAGCCCATCATCATCGGTGACGATTGCTGGATCGGCGGCGGTGTGGTGGTCAATCCCGGGGTCGTCATCGGGGCGCGAAGCGTCATCGGTGCCGGCAGCGTGGTGACCCGGGACATTCCCTCGGACGTGTTCGCTGCCGGCAACCCATGCCGGGTGATCCGCCGACTGGAAAATTGATCGCATCGCGCCACGCCATCGCTTTTCTTGGCGGGACAGCACCGGCCGCCCGCTCGACGCTTGCCCATGCTGCGGTCATGGTGGCCGCGGGGCGGACTGCGCCTTTTTACTGCTGCGGCAGCGACCGTGCAATGATGTCGGCAAGCACCGTCTCGGGGTCGCGTTCCAGCAGTGGCTGGAGAAATCCCATCCGCCCGGCGATCAGGAGATTGGCGATGCCGTGCACGATCGACCACGCGGCGGCGATATCCTGCAGCCCGTCAGCATCCGCCATCGGGTCGTCTCCGCGAATGTTGCGCACGCTGTTGACGAGGGTGGCGAACGCCCCCGACGCGTGCTGCAGGAGATCGCTGTCATCGCTTGCGGGCCGCTCGGAGCCGAACATCAGCTTGAACAGCGTCGGATTGTCCCGCGCGAACGCGACATAGCCCAGGCCAGCCGCCACCAGGTCCTGCCTCGGGTCGCCTCTTTCGGCGTGCTGCCGGCTCGTCATGCTGCGGTTCAGCCGTTCGAAGCCGATGGTGGCGAGCGCTGTCAGCAGGGCATTCGCATCCTTGAAGTGATAGGCCGGGGCGGCATGGGAAACGCCCGCCCGCTTGGCACAACCACGCAGCGTGAAACCCTCCACGCCCTTCTCGGCAAGCTCTGCCTCTGCCGCATCAAGCAGCGCCCGGCGCAGGTCGCCATGGTGATAGGGTTGCTTTGGGGTGGGTGTTTTCGGGTTCATCTCTTTCTTCACTGTGTTGAAGCGCCTGCACGCCCTTATCTTGCCGTCCCCTAGTCTCCGCAACCGTACCAGGCCCCCCTGCCGATCACAATCTTGACGACGTAAAAATTAATCTTGACAGGAGAAAGAAAATCGCCAATCTTTCCACTGTCAAGATAAAGCGGCCAGCAGGAAACAGCCATGACGCCCGACATGATTTTCCAATATGCCAACATGACCGCCCTGGCCGGCTGGGCCGTGCTGCTCGCCAGCCCATGGCTCCCGCGGCTTGCCGACTGCCTTGCCGCGTTCATCATCCCCGGCCTGCTCTCCGTCGCCTATGCCGGCCTCGTCCTGGCGTTCTGGGCCGGAGCGCAGGGCGGCTTCGACAGCCTCGACAATGTCGCGCGGCTGTTTGAGACGCGCGAATTGCTGCTGGCCGGCTGGCTCCATTACCTCGCCTTCGACATGTTCGTCGGCGCCTGGATCGCGCGCTCGGCCCGCGAGGCCGGGCTTGCCTTCTGGCTCGTCATGCCGTGCCTGGTGCTGACCTTCCTGTTCGGTCCGGCCGGTTTCCTTGCCTTCATCACCCTGCGCGCCCTCTACGCGCGCCGCACTGGAACCACCACCGCCTGACATCGAGGAGCCTCTCCCATGACCGCTCTCGTTCCTTATTCGCCGTTCCGTCGCGCCACTCCGGGCTTGCGCGCCCTTGCCGCCGCCTTTCGCGATCACGAACCGCGCTTCACCGCCCTCGGCCTCCTGATGCTGGCGCTGATGCTACCGACTGGCTTTGCCGCCGCCGTGGACCCGCGCGAATTCCTGGGCGTCGACATCTGGGTGAAGCCGCTCAAATTCGAATTGGCGATCGCCACCTATGTTCTGACGCTCGCCTTCTTCGCCCGCTTCGTGCCGGCCGAGGTCCGGGCGAAGCGCTGGTACCGCGCCTATATCGGCGCGGTCGTCGCGGTGGCCGTCCTTGAAATGCTCTGGATCGGCGGTGCCGCCGCCTTGGGCACGGCGTCCCATTTCAACGAAAGCGCCCTCGGCATGGTGATCTATGCGGTCATGGGTGCCGGCGCCGTGCTCCTGACCAGCGCCTCGACCGTCTACGCCGTCCAGATCGCCCGCAACACGAAACCGGAGATCGGCAGCGCGCTCAAGGAGGCGCTGGTTCTCGGCCTCGCTCTCGTCCTGCCGTTGACACTTCTGACCGCCGGGACGATAAGCAGCATGGACGGCCACTGGATCGGCGGCCAGCCGAGCGACGCTGGCGGCATGGCGCTCATGGGCTGGGCGCGCGATGGCGGCGACCTGCGCGTCTCCCACTTCTTCGCCACCCATGCGATGCATTTCATCCCGGCTTTCGGCCTTGTCGCGGCCACCTTCTTCGGCGCGGAGAACCGCCTGCCGGTCCGCCTCTTCAGCCTCCTCTTCACCGCCTTCGTGCTCTACACCTTCGTCCAGGCCCTGATGGGCCAGCCCTTCTTGGCGATGGGGGGGTGAGGGGCGCCTGGGCAAGATGAGGGTTGTTCAGTCAATCGGTCAAAGGCGTCACGGCCAATGCCAATCTGTACTCGCTGTTCGAAACCGCCAAAGCGAATGGCTTGGAGCCCCATGCCTATCTCCGTTACCTGTTTGCGGAACTGCCGCGGGCGAAAACAGTTGCTACCATCGAAGCACTGCTGCCCGGCAATCTCGATAAGGTTCAAATCAAGATCAGTCAATCCAGTGCGTACTTCACTGAGCGCTTACGAAAAAATCCCATTTCTGAAGCTATGATTCGTCTCCTGCGCCTGCTGGCCCGCCCCATCGTCTCACCCTTCAGGCACTTCTGCCGCCACACCACCACGGGGATGCCGCGCAGCCAACGGACCAGCATGTGGCTGGTGATCCTGGACCTGGTGGCGGTCGCAGTGGCGGTGGCAGCGGTCATTGCAGAGGCGCTGCGCTGGGTGGAGGCGGTTATCCTGGTCTTGGGGTTCTCCATCCTGACCGACCTCATGATCGTACGCTCCATGGAGCGTACCCGGCATGTCGACGCCAAAAGCGGCGTCGAAGCCATGCTGGGAAGCGCCGCCGTGGTTGAGAAGGACTTTGAGGTTGCAGGCCAGCACGCTCGCGGGCGGGTTCGCTACAACAGCGAGAGTTGGGCCGCACGGGCCGAAACACGCGATGCGCCCAAACGCGGAGAGACTGTCACCATTGTCGCCGTGCACGGGATCACCCTGCACGTCGCCAGACAGAACGGCGATACGCCCCGTGAGTAGCAGCACAACCGCGCGCTGGTTCTCGTCGGTGAGACGCGCGGCCTTCTCGCGGCCCTTCTTGACTGCCCAGGCCATCAAGAAGATCAGGATGAGCAGGTCGCCGCCAAGGAAGATCAGCGTCCAGATCACGACGTCCATGCCAGTCCTCCTCTCACTCGTCGCTCTGGGCCGAGATCGGCCCGGTCGTCGTCGTCATCGGGCCCGCCGGCACCCGGTTCGCCAGCCAGCAGCACCATGACGATGAACAGCGCGATCCACTGTCCCAGCAACGTCATCAGGTTGCGTGCCTCACCGTTCGAGCCAACGAGGTCTCAGCGCCTGGGTCAACATCAGTCCGCGGTCCGGAACACGATCACGGCGGCGCCGGCGCCAGAAGGTACAAGATGTTTCGCTTGTCCGCACTTTACCGGCCATGTGTGCACGCCTTGGGAGAGCAATACAACCCTGACGGACGCGGGGATGCCTATAGTGTGTGCAAGATAGCTAGAAAAGCGAGTTCCTGTCGCCAGCGATGACATTCATGCCTCAGGCCTGGTGATCATTGCTGACTCTCGTGTCCTTACGGGAACGCCGTCATTCTTCCATTGTCTTTCATTTGTACTGCTTCAGCCTTGCTAAGGAGGGCAATTCAATGATCCGTAAACTGAACATGGCATTACTCGGCGGCGCGCTTGTGGTTACCAGCCATCACGCCATGGCGCTGAGTCTCTCCGCCAATGGCGGCAAGGATTCCCAACAGGTCGAAGTAAGTCAGGCGATACTGCCCATGTTACGTCTCGGGGTTGGCTACCTTAACACCGATGACAGCGGGCATAATGCCAAGGCGTATTCCGGTTCGTTGATGTTCTCGCCGTGGCTCACGGGCCCCGTCGACCTCTCGGTGGGAGCCCGCTATCAATATCAGGATACCCATCATGGTAATGGGGGCGGCGTTGGACTGGGCGGTTCGGTATTCGTTGACACGCCGATTCCCCTGACCTCCCTTGGCGCTTACGGCTTCCATACCCCGAACGGCATGACGCATGGCGATATGGACAAAAGCTATGAGTACGGCGCCCAGGCAAGAGTCAACGTGCTGGCACAGACGTATCTCTATGCGGGCTATCGCTACCTGCGCACCGACTTCGATGACGGGGGTGACACCGCCCAGACACTGGATAGCGGACCCGTGCTGGGCGTCAGTATCGGCTTTTGACGGCAGCGCTGGCACCCAAACCTGCCGGCAGCCATCACATCGCGCAGTAGTCCTCGGCCTTGTGCCTCGCTTCGATCTCGTATTCGGTACTGGGGGCAAGCATGAACTCGCTTACCCCATAGGGAGGATCCTCTGCATCGGCGGTCATTGCCTTAGGAAAGGGGCCCGGCGACCGACGTAGAGCGAACTGGATAGGATGCTTCAACCCGAGACATCATCAACACTGATCACGCTGGAATATCCACCCAACTCCACGGCATGCATCACACTTCCTATCGTCGACCCAACCGTGAGCGCTGCATCTGTCGCACTCCCTCCAATCATCTAGACGCACAGCGCTGCGAAGGCGCCCATCGCATCGCTTGCCTTGGTATTCCTGGACGCACTGTCCTTCAAAGGCGTTGGAGCCTGTCCGGCATTGAGGGCAAGACGAAATAGGCCGAGGTAGCGGCATAGAAGACTCCGACTCATTCACATTGTAAAGAGCATAGACCATCCGCCCAGGCGGTGGCCTTTATTCAGGAGAATGTCATGCCCAACACACACGAACGACCGACGATTGATCTCCTCTCCGAGTCAAGGCCAGGCCCCGAAAACGAGCCCAGCGGTTGGGGCGGCGATCAGTCAGCTCAAACGTCCGAACGAGAACCCATCTACCGATGTCAGTTTTCCTCTCCAAAGGACCCCATCGTCCGTTGGGATCAGGTTCGTTCCGGCGAAGAGTTTAGCTTCACTCAGGTGGATAAATTCAAACTGGATAGGGCCACCTTCTTCACTTGGGCGGCCATTAGGCATTTCTCCAACCCTGCTGAATGCATCCAGGATGCTATCGGAGTGCATTTTAAAGGCGTTCTCCATTGGCTCTCTCAGGCTATTAACCACTCCTTCGGCGTATTGTTTCTGAGAGATCAAGTTGCCAGTGATGATCGTTCCATTGATGTGGAGAGTTATACCCATTGACGCGCCTGACTCCGCCATGGCGATTAAAGAACTAAGCAGGTAGTCATTCTCTTGTTGATGATCGGACATTAGTTTCCCCTCGGAGATAGGATGGCGCGCCGCTGGCCATGGCTGCTGCCACCTGATCGGCTGCTGCGGCATCGGAAGTGATGGTGGCGGCTCCAGAAATGACGTGGCTGATAACCTGTGTGGTTGCCCGGCGGTGGTGTCTGCACATGCAGCAGCGCGAGGCTTTCGAGATCGGCATTGAGCCGCTCACAGTGGGCTGACAACTGTTCGCGGATCCCATATTAGCATGGCAGCGCAGCAGTCTGGCTTCATGGGCGCCCATCGGCGTGCCATCGCCATGCCGATAGCGGATGTCCCCTGACTTATTGATCTCGAGTTGTATCGGCAGGCGGCCCCTCTCCCTTCAGCAAGGCCTCCAGGGTACGCACAGGGCTGCATTCATGCCCTGAGACACCAGCGGGGCTCTCCTGGTTACCACGCTTATGCGCTCTTGGCAGTAGGCCAGTTCAGTGTCGGGAGTTCCTGCGTGACCGGGGACGCCGCTTGATCCGACGTTCGGGCTTGCACCACGGGGGCCAACCGAGAGCCTCAGCTCGCTCTTGCTGGCGTTGAGACGTATACCGGGTGCCAGGCGGATACAGCGCTGAAAGCGAAAGCCCACGGTGATCTCCTCGTCGGACGTTGCTGGAAAGCCTACAGCTTACTGCCTCATGGGCATGAAGGAATACCGGAAGATCAAAAGGTTGTTCCTTTTTCCGTCCCCTTTGGTCCTTTGAGAGTTATTCACACTCACGTGGTGGTTACACGGCGAGGGGGTATGGCCGACGGATTCTCGCTGCTGTCGGGCAGGTGCTGGATTACTGACCTGCCCTCATTCAGTGAGCCACTTACTGCTTAATGATGTCCTGTTGGGGGGCGATGTTATCTAGGGCCACAAGGAGCGCCGTTTGGCCCATGACTTTCTTCTGTCATCGCCGGAAACGACCTCGCGGCCTCTCACGTCCGTCACGACGAGTCGGCCGGACGATCGCCGCACGAGGGCACCCAGCTCTCGGCCCCGGGCATCGAGCAGAACGGTCCTCCCGGATGGACGATCGACCACCGAGACAATCGTCGGCCCATCGTCATCGGAGACAAGCCCTGCTGCCAGCGCTGAGGACGGCAGTGCCAGCAGGAGCATCGAGCAGACGACCCAACAACTTGCACACGGCAGACCTACTATTCGCGTGTATCGCATCAGCCAGTCCCTCTGTACATTCGTTCATGGACTCGTCGACCGGGTCGCCGCCGTTAACGCTGGCACAACACTCGGGACATCGCTCAATAGCCCGGATATTTCTCCCATATCCAGTCGTTGTCCGCGCCATCGTAATCATCGATATCCCAGCGCTGGAAACTCGCGAGATCCTCGGCGACTTCGGTGATCACTTCGCGTAGCTCAAGAGATTCTAGCCATTCATCGGGAATGGCCTTCACACCGAGAAGGACACCCAGCAGGTTGCCGGTAATCGCACCGGTGGAATCCGAGTCGCCATCGTGGTTCACCGCCAGCATCACCCCGTGACGGAAGTTTTCAGCCACCAGCGCGCAATACAGCGAGATCGCCAGCGCTTCCTCGGCCACCCAGCCCTGCCCCAATTGGGTAATGGCCTCCTGGTGCGGAGTGTCGGTTGCTGCCAGTCTCTCCGCCTTCTCGATGGCAGAGAGGGTGTCGCCTGTATCATCGAGTGCGTGGAGATATCCACTCGCTTCCTGAAGAGCCTGTTGGATCGTGCATCCTCGTGCCAGCAGGCTGATCATCACCGCCAGTGCCCCTGCGGGATGTTGACCGGTGGGATGGCCATGGGTGAGAGCGGCAGCCTCACAACCGAGCTCGAAAACCTCCAGGTTATGGCCCGCCAGGTGGCCAAACAGACCGATGGGCGCCACGCGCATCACCCCGCCACACCCCTTGCTGTCGTTCTCGGCCATATCGCCGAAACGGGCCTTGGTGCGTAACGCACTCAGGCAAGTATTGCCCGGCGCACGGCGATGATGAAGCTCTTGGTGTGAGAACAGCCAGCCCGGGGCCTGTTCGATGCTATCCGCCATGATCCCTTGCATCTCGGAGGCAGGCCGTTCTCCCTGGGTGAGCAGCCAGCGCATATAGGCATGGCAGAGGATGCTGGGATAGTGCGTAATGCCCTTGATACTGCCACGCACCCAGCTACGCAGCAGGCCTTCGGCAGTGAAGAGGGTCATCTGGGTATCATCGGTGATGCGGCCCAGTCCGCCATAGGCCCGGGCATACGTACCGATCCCTTCCGGTCCGAAGCGTTCGAGTATCTCCTGGCGAGACATGAATTCCACGGGCGCGCCCAGTGCATCGCCTACGGCGCCGCCCAGCAGACAGCCGGAGAAACGCTCTTGAAGCGTAATGTTGGCATTCATGAAACCCCTCCCTGCTGATCCTTCATTGTTATTGGCAGCCACAGGATAGTCACCAGTTTGTGGCAATGATGCGACGTAACCCGTCGCATGAGTTCATGACACGGCTTCCTCATCCAGTGGATGTCGGATGACGCAGAAGTGCAACTGTGCTTGGCAGCCCCAACTGTGCGATCCGCTCCAACCGAGCGAGAGGTACCGTGTTGACCTGCACCAGCTATGAAGCGATGACGGAGCAAGTATCAGTACCCAACATACAACCAATGCCGTCTTGCGAACGGGCGCTTCTAGGTTGTCGCGCCAGCATTGCCAGCAACAAGGTTGTCCACGTCGCCCTTGGTAGCCAATGATTCAGTAGCCGCCAAGTCGTCTAGGTTCAGTTGTTGCACGCGCGGGCGAAACACCGTGTAAAGTGCGTTCAGGCGCTCGCAAAGCCAGTCGTGCTGTTGTTTCCAGCTCTCGGTGTTTTCGACATCGAAGTTCGAAGGGCTCACGATCGCTAACAGTGATTCACGCTTGTCGGGATGCACTTCCCACAACACGTCATAGCCCAGCTCGGTTTCGATCGCTTCGCGATCGTGCTCGAGCGATGCCAGACACGATTCGGCGTTTTTGCTGATGACCAGCTCTGCCTCGACTCGCTTTTCCTTACGCCGCATGACGGCAGCCAGGCGAAATCCTGAACGGCCGATGCTGAATTTCAGATAGGGTTCAGCCCTGGGAGCGCGGTTACCGTTGCGTAGCGACCCACCGAAGTCTTCCACCACCTGCTGAAAGTCAGCCCAGTACTGGCGCTGCAACGTCCGCAAAGGCGATTCCTGATCAATGCCACGGGCGACCCGCGCCACACTCTTCGACCAGCCATTCGGTTTTGAGACAATATTGAACTTGGCCGCTGGCACTGAGTCGTTGATCTTCCATAGCTCGATCTCCAGGCCGAAGAAATTGATCTCCTCGCCGGTGATGTGATTGAGCCAGTCCAGAGCGGCACGATGCTCATCAGTGAAGTGCGCAGCGATCCAGACAATCGTAGCCGCCTCCAGGCCGGCTGTGTATGTCATGAGTTGCCCCAGGTGCCTATGATCGGTCTTCTCAAGTTGGTTCTCGATCAGCACCCAGTCGCTTGTCTGTGTGCTTTTGCACAGAATGTCGGCCCGAAATGGCCCTACCGGCATTTCTTCGGATTCCAGCTCAAGGTCGAGAATATTCAGCGTGTCACCGAGCATTTTTAAGTTCTGCTTTCGTGCCAGCCAACGTGTAAAATCAGTGTCTTCGCGGTTCCACGCTTCCCGCAGATCGATTCGTTCTAGCATACCCAGCTCTTTCATGCAATTTCCCTGTTCTTTGTGTGGCTGCCGAGCTAAAAGTGCCCCGTTACACTGTAGTCTACGCTTGGCATAGGAGAAGTCAGGATTTACCTATGCAATCCAGTTGAGTCTCTAGCCAGCCATTCCCTATGGACCGGAACAGCCTTCCACCAACGGATACCTGCGCAGCAAGAGCTCGCTTGTTATTTTCGACAAGCTAGGAACCTTGACCAAGGGTTCCCTTGGGGATATTGCTAACGCAAGAGGAGAAAACGTTCATGAGAAACGTTATGAAGATGAAACGCTAAAAGGCCTATCAATATTCTCATTTCTTTCAGAAAACCAAACAGACCATAGGCTCTATGAGTGCGCAGAAGATAACCATTTGAGTGTAAGATCAAGTTGAATACGAAAAATAAAAACCAACGAAGAGGCAATCATAAAGCTATTGAACATCTACTGCGATATACCACATAGGTTTTTCACAAAGCATGGCTCAATCATCAAACCCAGCGAGATATACGATATCTGAGCAGGTAGCCAACTATCCACCAGCACGGCCTAATAAAGCATTGACAGTGTTGACTATATAGCGGATTCAGTTCCCGCCACACATCAATTAACCCCGTAACAAGCATAAGTCTTCACAAGACAAAATCCTACCTGTCTGGCGGATAGCCAACCTTAAATATATCAAACAGCTCACGGATCGGCCCAGCATCGGCATGTTTATCTAGAGCGCTGATGTCGAAGTCTAAGCATGCGTCGATATCCTTGTGCGAAAAGTAGTAGGGGTGGATCAGTGCGGCATCAATTTGGTCCTCAGGTAGGGAGTATTCCCACACCTCGGCATCGGCGTTTTCCAGTAAAAAGGTCTGCAAGCAATCATGCAGCACTGGAGTCATGTGACGCTGAATGTTATCTATCTCGGTCATCACCTTTTCAATTTGTTCGTCGATATTTTCCTTGCTGTTGAAAAATACGTTGCCGCTTGGGTGGGCAATACGGTTTCGCTGCTTGACGAACTTGGAGAACTCGCCCACCTGTTCGTTACTACAACCCACCAGTTTTATGAACCGAAAGATGGCCGACTCTTTCAGGTTCTCGAAAAACTTAAAGGGTGTTTCGGCAGTGGCCAGCTTATTTTCCACCTCACGCTGAAACCCCACCATCGCGTTGTCGAAGTCGGCGCGGCGAGCAGCGCGAATTTGCCAGACCGAGAAGCATACGTAGCTCATATAGAGCAGATGAAACGCGAGGTTGGCGAACTCATATTTCTCTGCATTGTAATTGGTTTCAAAAGCGTCCCAGAGGAAGCGAATATAGGCCTCCTCGCTCTTGTCGGCGTAGGATGTGGGCAGGTAGTCGTGTATCCGGGTCGCCTCATCCATGATTGCCCTCCTCCTCGCCCCAGACGCGATTGATGGTCTGCTTGATCTTCTCCTCGAAGCGGCGGATCAGCTCCTTATTGGAATCAACCAGGCGCTGCTCGGCCTCGATTTCGGCAACGATGGTGCATTGGGTATCGATATCAGGAAGGGGGATTTTGTAACTCTTAAAAAAACCGTTATAAAAACTCTGGACGGTCACACCCGGCTTAATTCCTTCCGCAAGGATATCTCTTGACCTCGACTTCAAAATAAAGAATAAAAACTGAGGAATGACCGTATCGTCTTTAGGTATAAATGCTATCAAATCCTGATTGATGCACATGGGCCGAGATAACATCGCCACAGGAAATGAGTGTTTTAGGATACCAGAGCGCACGACACACACGACGGTACCTGCAGGATATTGCTTTGTCGAACTACCCTCGATCGCAGCCTCTGAAATATGGTCTTCAGTATCTAAAATTACATCTTCTTTCATATCCTTCGGTGAGACCCATGGGACATTCCCAGTCCAATTGTTGGGTTCAGACTTTGATGGCGTACCACCACCTGATGTCGAGTACTGCTTACCCAACTTCACCATCGGCCAGTCGGGGAGAACGGGGATGCGGATCTGGTAGTTTTCGACCACTTGGCGGGCGCCTTCGATGATCTTCTGATACGCTTCGATCTCCGCCACAATCTCCTTTTGTATGTCTAAGGGTGGCAGGGGGATTTCAAAGTTTTCAAAGAATTTCGAGTAGAAACTTTGGACCGTTACGCCTGGCTTAATCCCTTTGGCTAAAATTTCTTCGCTACGACCTTTTAACACCCAAAAAAGGTAGGCCGCCGTTATCCGATCCGAAATTGGAACTAAGGCTTTTATATCTTGATTGAAGCACATCGTCTTGGCCGTAACTGCTATTGGCAACGAATGTTTCAAGATCCCCGATCTGACAACACAAAGCACCGTTCCGGCACCTACTACTGTGGTCGCACTATCCTCTATCGCGGTCTCTGAGATATGATCCTCAGTGTCAACTAATAAATCAGACTTCATATCTTTCGGCGACACCCAAGGTATCGGTCCAGACCAAAATTCTTGAGACTTCTTTGATGGTGTCCCGCCACTCAGAAATTTTACAAGCTGCCCAAGAGGAACTACTGGCCACGTTGACGTAATCGTCTCCTTTATTCCGTAACGGTCGCCACTAAGATTCCACTCACCGTTCTCTCCAATCTACTCTCGGGTAACCACAAGCGCATTGTGATGCCGTTCTGCATCGAAGGCTTGGTACGCTCCGCCCTCGAGGGCCTGGCGGAAGGCCCGGACTGTCTTGACGGCAGCGGGCAGGTCATTCTTGTCGATGGCGCGGCGCTGGGCGCCGAGGTTGAAGCCGTCGTTATCGATCTTGAGAAAAGGATGCCGTTGCTCTTTTTTGCCAGCGGCTTGTCCAACAATAGAATGGAGGTCTTGACGCCGCTGTAAGGGTTAAAAACCCCGGCTGGCAGGGAGATAACCGCCACCAGATACCCCTTGACCAACATCTCACGCAGTTGCTTGTAGGCGCCCTGGCTCTGGAAGATGATGCCCTCCGGCACCACCACGGCGGCACGGCCGCTGGGAGTGAGGTGTTCGGCGATGTAATCGACGAACAACACCTCGGAACGCTTGGACTGCACACTGAAGCGGTTGTGTGGCTTGATCCCGCCCTTCGGCGACATGAAGGGGGGATTGGCCAGGATCACATCTGCCAGTTGGTTCCACTTGTCATCCGAGGTGAGAGTATCGTACTCCTCGATGTGGGGGTTGGTGAAACCATGCAGGTACATATTGACAAGCGACAGGCGCACCATATCGGGCGAGATGTCGTAGCCATGGATATTGGAGGCAAGACGCTTGCGGTCGTCTGGCGTGAGTTGATCGCCGTCGTAGCGTAATGGGCTGTCAAGGGTAAGAGACTCCATGTTCACGCCCCGCTCCTCGAAGGCTTCTAGTTCCTGGTGCGCCAGATAACCCCGCGTGTTGTGCTTGAGGATGTGTTTATAGGCAGAGATGAGAAAGCCCGCCGTACCGCAGGCAGGATCGAGGATAGACTCCTCCTTCTTCGGCTCGGCAATCTCCACCATGAAGTCGATGATATGGCGTGGAGTGCGGAACTGCCCGGCATCGCCCTGGCTCCCGAGCACCGAAAGCAGGTACTCGAAGGCATCACCCAAGCGCTCGGAGTGGTCGTAGGTGAAGGTGTTAACCTCCTTCAGGAAGCTACGCAGAGTCTCTGGGTCGCGGTAGGGCAGATAGGCGTTCTTGAAGATGTCTCGAAAAAGAGGTGGAACCCCTGGGTTCTCGTTCAACTTCTGGATCGCTTCGGAGTACAGGCTGAGCAAGTCGAAGCCACCCATGCCGGGAGCCATCAGCTTGGCCCAGCCGTACCTGGCGAACTCACCGGTGAAGAAGCTACGGTTACCGCCCAGTTCCTCGGCCTCTGCATCCATATCGTCCATGAACTTGTAGATCAACGCGACGGTGATCTGCTCCACCTGGGACTTGGGATCGGGCACCTTGCCGACCAAGATGTCACGGCAGGTGTCGATGCGGCGTTTTGTTTCGGTATCCAGCATGGGAATTGGTTCTCTACATGAATTGGTTCAGGGACAAGTAGTCCTTGATGTAAACAGGAATGCGACCACGCCATTCCTGGGGCACCGCTTTGAAGTCAGCCATGGAGAAGCCGGGATTCACGTTCAGCTCAGTGAAGCGCTTGTGCTCGATGATGTCGCGCAGATGACTGTCGGTGGCATAAGCCTTGAAGTAGTTCTTGAGCGCAACGATAGCGTCGGCATGTTGCTCCAGTTCTTCGGGCGAGAGATCCAACAGTAGCTTGTCGAATTCATCCTCCAACAACTCGTCCTTGGATTTGAAACCAGGAATGAGGCCGAAGACTTTTTCCAGGATCTCACGTAAGGAGAGACGCCGGTCCACCCCAGCGGCACGGCGGAGCTTTTCGAGGTTGAAGTAGGCCTCTGGCTTATCGAAAAGGTGAGTGTGGACATACTTCACAGCTTGATCCCAGCGTTCGACATCGATGAGAGATTTGAGAGTGTCGTCCTCCTTGGCCTGCTCCTCAAACTTGTTGAAGAACATGCGATCGATCTTCATTCCACCATCACCGATCGCGGTTTCAGCGAAGGTGGCAATCAGATCGGTGCCACGATATTCGTACTGCCCACCTGACGGTAGTGGTGGTACAGGTCCCTCCCACCCTTGCCGTTGGCCAGGCCGCGGCAGCTGCAGGATTTCGTCGTAGTCGAACTTCTCCTCGAAGTATTCGCAGTTAGCGAAGAAGTCAAAGAGCTTGTAGCGGCTCTTTTCCTGCGTGCCCAGCTGCTCTTTCATGGCCGGGTCGAAGAGCTGTTCAATGAAGTTGTGTTTCCGGGTACCACGCCCCTTTATCTGCACGAAGTCCTGAGGGGAGAAAACTGGCCGCATCAGGGCGAGGTTAAGCAGATCCGGGCAGTCATAGCCGGTGGTCATCATGCCCACAGTGACGCAGATACGTGCTTTGCTGGTGCGGTAGTTCTCGAAGAAGTTGCCTGAGCCCATTAGTTTATTGTTAGTGAAATTAATGGTGTATTGCTGCGCCTCGGGGATCAGCGAGGTCACCTGTACGGCAAAATCGGACTGATATTTTCCGGGGAACAAGGCATCCGCCAGCTCATTGAAGGTTTGGGTAAGACTGGCGGCATGATTCTGGCTTACGGAAAATACGATAGTCTTGCCAATCTCGCCGCTGATCGGATCGTGCTGCGCATTGGCGAGGATGGTCTCGCAAAAGAGCCGGTTGGTGGCATCAGAAAAGAACTTCTTCTCGAAATCCTTTTGATAGAAAGACTGTTCGGTCTCGTCCCCTTCATCGGTCATGGCCATCACTGCGTAGCCTTCGTCCGAGAGGAGCTTGGTGGTGACATCGGTGCGAGCGTCCACCACCACTGGGTTGATAAGGAAGCCGTCACTCACCCCGTACAGCAATGAGTAGCGGAAGGTGGGCTCACCCGATTCACAGCCGAAGGTGCGATATGTATCTAGCAGCATCCGCCGTTCCAGCTCGCGGGGGTCACGGGTGGTAGGCTTGGCTGCATCAAATTTCTTCAAATAATCTTTTGAAGTGGCGGTCAGTCCCAGTTTGTAACCGACGAAGTACTCGAATACTGCCCGGGCGTTGCCACCAATTGAGCGATGCGATTCGTCGGAGATCACCAAGTCGAAATCGGTGGGAGAGAAAAGCCGCTTGTATTTATCATTGAACAGGAGGGACTGGACGGTAGTAACCACGATCTCAGCTTTTCTCCAGTCGTCGCGACGCTCCTTGTAGATGACCGAGGTGAAGTCATTCTTCAATAGGAAGGTGAAAGCCTTGTTTGCCTGCTCCTCCAGCTCCAACCGGTCTACCAGGAATAACACCCTGCGGACATTACCGGTGCGCAGGAAAAGCTTAATAACGGCAGCGGAGGTCAGGGTCTTGCCAGTGCCAGTGGCCATCTCAAACAGGAAGCGGCTCTTTCCCTCAGCCACGGCATCTTGCACCGCATGCACGGCCCGCTTCTGGTAATCGCGCATGAAGTGAAGTCGGTTCTTGGCAATGAAGCCAGGGCGCTCGCTAGTGTTGTGCCAACCCGCTTCATGGGCATAACCAGGCATCTGAGTCAGGACAATATAGTCCTTGGAAACCAACTCTCTGGTAAGACTGCCAGGATTCGGCTGGAAACGCTGGTAGCTCTTGATGGAGCCAGGCGCGGGAAATCAGGTAATAATATGCGGACCGCCATTATCCAGGTCCCAAAAATAGTGCAGATTACCGTTTGAGAGGATAATGAAGCGGCAGTTCTGCGACTTGGCGTACTTGCGTGCCTGTTCCTTGCCGATCAGTGGGTTCTTGTCCTCTGCCTTGGCTTCCAGCACTACTAGCGGAAAATCCTGCTCATCCAGAAGCAAAAAATCGATAAAGCCATTACTGGTGGTCTCGAAGTCTTCACCCAGATCGTCAATCACGTCTTCGGTCAACTTGACGTTGAGCTCCAGTACAACGTTGGCCTTACCACTCTTCTCGTCGAAGAAACGCCAGCCTGACTCTTCCAAGAGCTTGTTGATCTTGATGCGGGCCTTGGCTTCTTTGGCTGCCATAATTATTTTAATCCTTCTAAAAGACTTATTCCAACACACCTAATTGTTATATACAAGTTGTTATTGATGCCATAGCAAAACAATCACCTAACACTTCATGTTTCAGGAAAAAATTTCTTGAGATCTGCATGGAAATTGGCCGGCCTATCATCAATATAGCGCCAATAATCAACTAAACCAGAAACCGTCTTAAGGCTAACATGACCACAGTCCAGCATAAGTCTAAGAATCTCTAATGTGGGCATTACCCTTGCTCCGAACACCTCAGCCAACAGAGTCATATCCTTATCATCTGTAACGACAGGTATGGATAACTCAACAGCCCAAGTAACATAGAGAGCATCGACACGAGAAGGACCAGGAAGGTCTGAGACAACATAGTCCCAAACAAACTCGAAAGTATTATCAACCTCTTTTCTTTTCTTCTTGGCAACTTTTGGCGAATATTGCCTATTTTCCACATACTCTTCGTCCCCCACCCAAGGAAATTTGCTTATCAAACGGCGTACAGAAAGTTCGCCATTAAGCTCAGGGAGTATGTATAAACAATACCGCGCCTCGCCAAACTCAAGAAAGAGAAGTGGACGAATAGCCCTCGCCAACCGCAAGTAAGTATTGGTGTCGACCAAAATCTTCGACTGAGGCATCATGTAAGCTCGTCATGTAAACTCCGAGCATCAAGCAATGGCAGATCTAGTACCGATTGCACGTATCCGGCCCCTTTGCCGGAGTCATTAAGATAACCTCGCAAAAGTTCAAAAAAAGGCGTTTCAAATATTTCTTCACTTTTGTCTATATATTCTCTTGCAGAAATATTGCCGGAATCACCCAACAAAGCTTCACAAACATGCTTATAAGATTTATTAAAATTCGTTATGCGGGCATAAAACCTATTCCCCAAATCAATTGGGTCAACATCAGCATTGTTAGCATATCGATTAACTTGTTTAAATATAGTATAAGATGAAATAACTTCATCTTCCGCGAACTCAAGAAGCTTGTCTACTTTATCCTTCAAGCTAGTCCTATTTTTTAGCTCTCTGTAAGCCTTCTCAGATTTCTCATGCGGGAAAAGTAAGGCCCCAGCAAAAGCATCTGCGAAGTCTTCTGCTTCTTCACCAGATAAAGAAGGGGACAAGCAGTGCCCAAGCTCATGCGCCATCCAAAATTTAAAATCATGGACGTTCACATCCAAGTTAAGATAAATCCATGTTGTTTGGGAATCGGGAAGGTAAATATGAACCGCATTTTCATGCCGGTTTTTGTCACCCCACAAAACGGGTATCACCACCGCCTGCAAATCTACAAACCGACGTATCAAGTGAAGAAAATCAACCGTATCGTTATGACCCAGATTAATTTCCTTCCGAGTTTTACAAGCAGCTCTCTGCAAGTACTCATACTCACAGTTTGGCTGTTTAAGAACAGGCGGCATCTCAATCGTATCAAAAGTAAGATAAGGCACAAGATGACGAAGAAGATGCCCCATATCTTGGGCTTTTTCTACATGACACCCTTTTGTTTTTGTTCCTTTCATCTTTCGAAAGGCCACTAAAGGAGTATCCGCTTCTTCCTTTATGACAAGCTCATCCAATTTTAACTCAAGCAACTTCCCCAGCTTGAGTAACTTGTCAGGCCGGGGAAACGATTTAGCATTCAACCATTGAGATACTGCTTCTTTAGATACATCCAATGCATCGGCAACGGCTGTCTGCGTCAACCCCGCAGCCTCCATCGCTTTGGAAGCATTTTCATGGTTCAGAAACTTTTTCATGCAGCGAGTATAAGCGCACGTCAAGTTTTGTCAAGTTTCCCAGGTGCAATCTTCACCTTCACAGCACCAGCGGCATACCGCGGCGACACGTAAGGTGCTGGCTGATCGACTGCCCCACTTCCGGTCGGTAGCACTACTGACAACTCCGGATGCGAGCCAGCATGACCACACACCGGCATTCGCTAGGCTGTTGATCGATGAATTGCGATTGCGGTTACTGCAGCGAACGCTCATTGCCAAGCGAGTAGCATCCACTACAAACGGCTGCTGGATCTGAGTGATGGCGGTACCAGGCTGACATATCCCGAGAAGTTCACCTTAGAGAGATTGCTGGCCGGGACCGGCTGCGCGACCTTTATCGCCAGAGACACTGTTCCCACCCCAGACGCTGTACGGGGGTCGAGAGAAACCGTCGGCATCGCCATTGAGCGGGCGGCTGCCATGGTCAGGTCACAACCGAACAAGGTTCGAGAGCTCACTATAGATGGAGGGGTCCATGAGCCCACCCATGACCGATGAACAGATTCTGGCCGGACTGCGCCGCCGCACTTACGACCGGATCGCCCGCAAAGCCGCCCGCCGTATCGAAGAGCTACTGAGCGCTCAAGGCAAGAAAGCTACCACCCATTAACAAAATCGCCCTGGCCATTTCTGACCGGGGCATTGCGATGCGACGCTTACCTGAAGCGAGCCACCCAAGACACGCGATTCCTTGGAGCCACCTCGTTACTCTACCGGTTTCTATCAACACGAATGCAAACCATTGACTCGCCGGTCTGTAAAAGATCGCCTATGATTTACGCTGTATACTGCTGAACCAGGCTCATTGCCACTTAGGTAGCACAAGGAGGAAAGCGCTTCAGGTCGTTTCCTTCCAAAGCCCTTTGGGATTTGCCTCTCTCTCGCTGTTTTCGGGTAAGCCCCTTCCCCTTGAGTCGCCCTTCCCTTGCCACCTTTTCCCTTTTCCCTTTTGCCGTTTGGGGTGGCCCTTTGGATGCCACTTCGGCCTTGGCCAGATGCCGCTGATACCCTTCTATCGACAGGTCGCTTCACAAGAGACACCGCCACTACCATCATCCAGGCGATAGTTACCACACTGGAGAAGGTGGTATATCGCCTCCTAGCTTGAGGGCATTGCTCCACAGAACTTTCGAGCGGTGCAGTTGAGCGTGTCTTTATGTAAGCCACTGGCCAGAGTTGCGGTAGGAAATCTCCTGCAACGCTGGCCGCAGACTAGAAAAGCGGATTGGCCAATTTAAAGGTGTAGAGGGTATTGGCATCCACCTGGCTGGTGGCTTGCAACACCTTTTGGGTCACTGTGCCGTCATCGTCCGCCATCACCGCAAAGTCGTCGTCATTGATGATGCCGATTTCCCTGGCGCTGCGAATCCAGATGCCCTCAAGCTTGTCGTGGGGGTATTGAAGATCGGCGAGGACATCCATCACCAGCTCTTTGCGGACTGGTTTGATGCCGGCTGCCTCGAGCGCTTCCCAACTCGTTTGCTCCAGGGTCTTATCGGCCAGTAATCGTCCGTTTTCCGAGGAGAAGTCACCGCTGACGTCGGTGGCATCGTCGAGATCGATTTTATACAGCCTTTTGTATCTGGCCTCTTCGCCCAGGAAGCCCCCGTCACGCTCAATCACCAGGAACTCATGATCGTTGATGGCGGCGATTTCGGAATTGGACAGGTTGTCGGTGTCTTGACGATAGAGGTACTGCTTGGTTTCGCCGGTTTCAATCTCAAAGGTGACAATCCGAGTGAGGGTATTATTACTTACTTCACTTTTCGACGGGTTGAACATGGTGGACTGCATGATCCCCACCAGGGTCTTTTCATCCGGCGTAATCGCCAGGCCCTCCATACCGCGATTGGCACGTCGCTTGGCAAATACCGCCGGGAGCATGCGATTGCCGGTGCCGGTGCCAAACGGGTTGATCCGCTCCCGTTCCACGCCCTCTGCCGAATAGTGCACGATATGGGGACCGTACTCGTCGCTAATCCAGAAGGAGCCGTCCGTGAGGGCAACCAGGCCCTCGGAATCCATCCCAAAGGGATCGGGGGACAGGGTATTTCCTTCGTTGTCGTAGGGCACTTCTCCGGTGGCACCCATGCCCTCGGGGTTGGGCAAACCGGTGATGGGGTTGCCGTTGGGTGCCTGCAGCAAAATGGTTCTGACGACTTCCAATTCGCCATTAGGCAGGTGCTTGATCTCGGCAATCCGAGGGGTGTAGTCGGGCGCCGGAAACTTCTTGCCCTTGCCTTCAGCGCCGGTGTAGGTGGCATTGGGGCCCCGGTCCGTGATCAGGTAGAAGTGATCGGGTTTATCCGGGTGAGCAGTCATGCCGGAGCCAAATCCTCCGTTGCGCACTTCGGTACCGTTGTCCAATGTGGTCAAGACGGAATAGGGCATGATGCTGGATTGATATTCCAGGGCATGGACTGGGCTCACTGACAAAGCTGCCGAAACCAAAAGAGTGACGGTAAACATCGATTTTTTCACGGGAATTCCTGATGATATGAAAGTGATGTGTTGTAACCTACTTGTGTATAACAAGCATATTAAGGACGCATGACAGCAGGGCTGGCCGTAGCTCACTCTCGGCTTTGTTCGGGGAAGCCCCCTTCCCTTCCAAGCTCTCTGCCGTTTGCCCTTTCCCGTCGGACTCTACTGCTTGCGCTTACCCGGTTTTGGTGTCCATCTCATGCCTTCGTCCCCGAAGCGTTGGAGCAAAATATCGACACGAATCAACCGTGTGCTAGATTCACGGAGCGAAAGCCATCATTTGGGGAAATGAAGATATGAACAAAGGGGATCTGATCGAGCGTATCTCACGCGAGGCAGGGCTGAGCAAAGCCCAGGCCGGTAATGCGCTTGACGCCTTCACCGCCTCCGTCATCGAGGTACTGAAGCAGGGGAAAGCAGTGTCCATGATCGGTTTCGGAACGTTCCAGGTGAGCCAGCGTGCCGCGCGCAGGGGGCGACATCCGCAGACAGGGGCGGAAATCGTCATCCCTGCGTCAAAGAGCCCGACCTTCAAGGCGGGGAAAGGGCTGAAGGATGCGGTGAACTGATCCGAGACGTTTTGTTCCATGGCCAGGGCGAACTGAAGTTCGCCCTGGCCATGGGTTAAGAGAGTTCCGCAACTAAACAGCCACGATCCATCATCTGACGGATTGCTTCGTCTTTGAAGACGTGTGAATGGCGCTGGTTCCTCATAATGACTCCCCAAGCTCGAAGCATAGTCCGGAGAGGTCTACTAGAGCGTAGAGCGGGGAAGTCCACACTCAGCGAAGGTAGTCAGCTATGGCGCCAGAGGCTGTTCGCTGCCTCAGCGCTTGACTCATCCAGAACTCCAGAACCTCGTCGTCACACGGATGAGATTGCGGTTGAATGGTTAGCATAACGCGACTCCCATGCATCCTGCCCCGGTTGCCGCACTGAGAAAGGCGCTCCGGCTGGGGGTGAGTCAAGCGGGGGAAAACGGATGGCATCATCCCATCTGGCGGTGGCGATGGTGGGCCCAGACGTACTCGAACTAGCGAACAAGGGGGTTATGAGGTTCTAGTTTCAACCAGTAAGTTATTGTTTATACATTAAAATCAAACAAAACCTAGTAAAGCGTTTACTACAATAGTATCAGCAGTTTATCGTAAAATAGTGTAACCTATCTAAACTGATTACTGTACCGCTAGTACACCGTGCCTTGTAGCTTTCCCAGGGCGCGCTTCCTACGGCGCTTGGCAAGCTCCCTATGAATTGCCGTGGTTTGCGACCAATCGGCTTGGCGGGGAAGCCGAGGGGGATTCATTTTTCCGTCAACGCCTTCCGGATGCCAGAATTCGTGTGAAGGAGATTTGCCGCCCATGAACTCATACGATGACGATACCGCCCACGCGTATGGTCCAGACCTCGATGAGGGCGACATCATCAATGTCGAGCCTAAGTGTGAAATCCGTGCGCAGATCGCTCGTCGGGTCACATTTGCCACTCACCAATGCGATATTCCCGTCATTGTCGACCTGGTTCTATCGAACCCGTTCGATCACATTCTTGAAGATCTGACGCTGCACCTAATCTGCGAGCCGAAGGTTCTTGGCGACCGGACCTGGACGATCGACCGAATCGCACCCGAATCGGAATTCCGTCCCCGCGATCGCCGCGTGACTATCTCCGGCGGTATGCTCGACAACCTAACCGAGCGCACACGCGGCGAGATTCATCTTGAGCTTCGGCAGGACGATCAGGTCTTGGCTGAGAGTCACCATCGGATCGACGCACTGGCCCGCAACGAATGGGGCGGCTCACAATACATGCCCGAGCTCCTAGCTGCCTTCGTGATGCCCAACGACACAGCGGTTCAGCGCGTGCTTAAGGAGGCTGCGACAATCCTCGAAGGCTCTGGTAAGCGCGGATCGCTTGAGGGGTACCAATCGAAGTCTCGCAAGCGTAGCTGGGAAATCCTATCGGGGATCTGGGCCGCAGTTTCGAGCCGCAACATCACCTATGCCGACCCCTCGGCGAGCTTCGAGCGCGACGGCCAGAAGATCCGCTTCCCGTCGATGATAGAGGAGCACGGCCTGGCCACCTGTCTCGATACTGCCTTGCTCTTCGCCGCGGCAATCGAGCAGGCCGGACTCTATCCGGTCGTCGTCTTCACTGAAGGCCATGCTCTGACCGGCGCCTGGCTGCAGCCGCAAAGCCTTCCATCACTAACGGTTGAAGACCCGATGGAGATCCGAAAGGCCATTGCTCAGGAGGAACTGGTCCTGTTCGAAACCACGATGGCCACGACAGGACAGCCTTTGCCCTTCTCCCGAGCAATTGCCGAGGGACGGCGCCAGGTCGCCGAGGAGAACGAGGATAACTTTATCTATGCGATAGACATCCGTCAGGCACGCGGCCGCGATATCCAGCCACTCTCCAGCCTCGCGGGACTCTCGGTAGGAACAGCCACAGAGGAGACGGCACCCGTGCGCGCCGCTCCGCCGCTCGATGAAGCGCCCGACCTACCGCCTTTCGAGGAAGCGATTGTCGAGGACGATATCGTCAACGCAACCCCCGAGGAGCGTCTCGATCGCTGGAAGCGCAGCCTGCTCGATCTGTCCAAGCGCAACCGGCTACTCAACCTCAAGACGTCAAACACCGCGATCCCGATCTTCTGTCCCGATCCGGCACATCTCGAGGACAAGGTTGCCGAAGGCAAGAAGATCAAGATCATCACACCGCCCGAACAGTCGCGGGGAGGCGATCAATCGGACAAGAACCTCTATCATCTGCGGACCGGCGAGGACTTCGCCGAGAAGTTCGCCGAAGAAGCGCTGGCCCGAAACGAGATCGTCGCCAATGTCGATGCGCGCAGCCTCGAGAAAGGCGCGATTGAGCTCTACCGCAAGGCCAAGGCTGACTTCGAAGAAGGCGGCTCGAACACGCTGTTCCTCGCCCTCGGCATGCTGCGCTGGTCCCCCACCGGCGACAGCAAACGCACATTCCGGGCGCCGCTGATCCTACTGCCGGTGAAAATCGACCGTGCAAGCGCCGCATCGCGCCCCTACCTAACGCGCCACGAGGACGAGCCGGTCTTCAACCTGACGCTACTGCAGATGCTGCGTCAGGACTTCAACATCGACATCCCCGGCCTCGACGGTGAACTCGTTGCCGACGAAAGCGGGGTCGATGTGCGTCGGATCTGGGATCAAGTTCGCGCAAAGATCCGCGAGGTTTCTGGCTTCGAGGTCGTCGAGGAGGTCGTGCTGTCGACCTTCAGCTTCGCCAAATACCTCATGTGGAAGGATCTTTCCGACCGCACCGACGCACTCAAGGCAGCGCCCTTCGTGGAGCATGTCATCGATCATCCGCGCGAGCCCTACCAGAACGGCGCGAGCTTTATTGAGCCGCGCGAGATCGACAAAAAGATAGATCCTACCGAGGTTCTCGCCCCTCTCAATGCCGATGCCAGCCAGATCGTTGCCATCCACGCCTCCGGCGGCGAGGGTGACTTCGTCCTCGAGGGTCCGCCAGGCACCGGCAAGTCGGAAACCATTGCCAACATCATCGCGCACAATCTCGGTCTCGGCAGGCGAGTGCTGTTCGTTTCCGAGAAAATGGCGGCGCTCGACGTCGTCTATCGCCGTCTCAACGCCTGTGGTCTGGGCGATTTCTGTCTCGAATTGCACTCGGCCAAAGCCAATAAGCGCGCTGTTCTCAGCCAGCTCGGCACTGCTTGGGAGAATCGGGGCGTCCGATCGGCCGAGGAATGGCAGCAGAAGACAGCCAAGCTTGGCGAGATACGCGCTGAACTGAATGGCCTCGTCAAGGCCCTCCACCATCCGGGGCCGGGCGGCATGAGCCCGCGGGAAGCGATTGGACGTGCCATGCGCCATGGGGACGTCCACCGACTTCGTCTCAACTGGGAGCGCGATTCGCAAGGTGCGGGCTATGTTTCGACGCCGGAAGCCCTGGCGCACCTCGAGGAGATCGCTAAGCGCCTCGGTCAGCAATTCGAGCAGCTACAGCCCGAGGATATTGAGACGTTCAGCGAGATTTCCCACACCGACTGGTCCTATGCTTGGGCTGAGAAAATAGTCACAGAGGCACGCTCCCTAGGGATTGCCATCGCCGACCTCAAGAGTCGCAGAAAAGCCTTGGCCGACAAGCTCGGGATTACAGATGCTGGAGAGGATCCCTCGGAGAGCGCGGCTCTTGCCGCGGTCTCGGCTATGGTTCCTGACTGCGCGCGACAGGATCTTGGTTTCGCCTTAACGGCGGACGGGCGCGAAGCGCTGGAGACACTCGATACACTCGCTGAGAGCCTCGACAGCTATGCCAACTACCGAGAGCGTCTTTCAGCTCCCTATCCCGACGAGCGAATCCCCGGGCAGCCGTTCGACAGCTGGGCGATTAGGGTCGACCAGATCGATGGAAAGCTGTGGCCGTTAAGAGCAATGGCACGCCGAAAACTGCGCAAGGAATTGCGCGAGGCGTTCGGCCTCGATGCCCGTCAGGTTACCGAGCCAGAGAAGGACATCCCTGCGCTGTCGAACCTCTCACGGCTGCGTGGCGAGATGGAACAGACCGCCAAGGCACTGCCCTCCGGCACGCCTTGGCAAGGTCTTGACACCGATCCCGCACGCCTGCGTCACGCTATTGATGCAGGGTGCCGTCTTCGTGAGTCCGTAGCAAATCTCGCGAGCTTCGGGCGCGACTACGTGGAGACCCGCACTGCTCTTGCCCGCGTTCTCTGCCAAGGGCGCGACATGCTCGAGCCCGGCATGCCGATAGCCTCAACGGCGGGTGAATTGGTGAGGGCCCAGGACGAGTTCGATACGCAGTTGAAGGCGTATCGGGCCGTCTCGAGTGACGGCATCGAGTTTGGCCCTGTCGACTTGGACATACTCGCGAAAAATAGCACCGCGATCGTCGAGCGAGAGCGGCGACTCAATACATGGTGCCAATGGATCGCGATCAGCCGCGAGGCACGCCAAGCTGGGCTCGATACGCTCGTCAACGCGCTGAAATCTGGCAGCGTCGAGCCAAGCCAGACCGTTGAGGTGCTGCGCACAGCGTATGCCTGCTGGCTCGCCCCCATCCTGATCGATGCGCGCCCCGAACTGACGCGTTTTTCCTCAGTCCGCCACGATGATCTGATCCGAACCTTCCGCGAAGTAGATAAGGAAGTTGCCGAGTTGACCTCTTCCTATATCCGCGCAAAGCTTTCCGGCGATGTGCCCATGCGCGACGCTGGCGGCACGGACCCGGGCTACGGTGTGCTGTCGCGCGAGCTGCAGAAGAAAATGCGCCATAAGCCGGTGCGCCAACTTGTCTCGGAGATGGGCGACGCACTTACCACGCTGACACCGTGCTTTATGATGTCGCCACTCTCGGTAGCGCAGTTTCTACCGGCAGAGAAGGCCTTCGACCTGGTAGTCTTCGACGAGGCCAGCCAGATCACGGTCCCAGACGCCGTGGGGGCGATTGCGCGCGGTAAGCGCTGCATCGTGGTGGGCGATCCCAAGCAGATGCCCCCCACCAACTTCTTCTCGCGAGGTGCCGAAGATAGCGACAATGAGGAGGTTCGCGATCTCGAGAGCATACTTGATGAGGCGCTCGCCGCGCGCATGCCACATCACCGGCTTACGGGGCACTACCGCAGCCGACACGAAAGCCTGATCACCTTCTCAAACCACGCCTATTATGGCAGCCAACTGGTGACCTTTCCCTCAGCTGATACCGCCGAAAGCGCAGTGTCGTTTCGTCATGTCGATGGCGTCTATGCCAAGGGGAAAGCGCGCACTAATGAGGTCGAAGCGAGAGGTGTGGTTGAAGCAATCGTTGCTCGGTTGCGCGATCCAGCACGTAATCAGCTCTCGGTTGGCGTGGTCACGTTGAACTCCGAGCAGCAGCGCCTCATCGAGGACTTGCTCGACCAGGAGCGTCGCGCCGATCCCGATCTCGAGCCCTTCTTCGACCCCAACCGTGAGGATCCAGTCTTCGTGAAGAACCTCGAAACGGTGCAGGGTGACCAACGCGACGTGATCCTGCTATCTGTGGGCTACGGTCCTAGCGAACCGGGCGCACGAACCATGTCGATGAATTTCGGCCCACTCAACAAGCAGGGAGGAGAGCGTCGACTCAACGTAGCGATTACCCGTGCCACGACAGAGGTCGTGATCTTTGCTAGCTTCGACGCCTCAATGATCGATCTCACCCGGACCTCGTCCGAGGCGGTCAAGGACCTCAAGCACTATATCGACTTCGCCGCGCGTGGTCCCGTGGCCATCGGCGAAGCGATCCACTCGGTGGGCGGCGATCATGCCTACGACTCCGATTTCGAGATGGCCGTAGCCGAGCGGCTTCGCGGTTACGGCTGGTCGGTCCGCACGCAAATCGGTGTCTCCAAGTTTCGAGTCGATTTAGGCATCGTCCATCCCGACGAACCAGGAAGATTCTTGGCTGGAGTTGAGTGCGACGGGGCGACCTATCATAGTTCTCCCTCGGCGCGGGACCGCGACCGGGTGCGACAGATAATTCTGGAGAATCTGGGCTGGCGGCTGTTCCGAATCTGGTCGACAGACTTTTTCCAGGACCCCGACGCCTCTGCCTCGCTGCTTAATGACAAGCTCGCCGACCTTCTCAAGGTGGACCGCGATCGCGCAGCCGAAGAAGCTGAACGCCGGGCGGAGGAGGAAGCACGCCATACCGAGGCCGAATCGGAGACCAAGGTAGCTACCTCGGAAGACAAGGCCAATGTCGAGGACTACCCGACAGAGGTTCGGGGGGGAGCATTTGAGGCAACGGAGCTGCAGCTTGCCGGCCCGGCCGAGCCCGAAGCCCCGCGTCGCATTGCTCAGGGACCGATCATTGAGGAGAAAACCGCTTGTGTCTCCTCGGATGAGACCGACGAGGAGATCGACCCGGAGCAATTTCACGAACTCTCCTACCAGCCGCGGATCCGGGCGATGGCCCTCGATATCATTGATCGCGAGGGACCGGTGACCTTTAAGCGGATTGGCGATCACATCGCTCGGGCGCACGGCTTCCAACGTACCGGAAGACAGATCCGCCAGACGATCTGGCGCACCATCCATAAACTCCGTGCGCATGTCAAAACACCTGACGATCACACGGTATTCTGGCCCGATGGGGCGACTCCGCAAAGTGTGATGGCATTCCGCGGCCTAGATATAGGCAAGAACAGCCGGGAATGGCGCGAGATTCCCTTCCCCGAAAAGCTGGGGCTAGTCCGCGACGTGCTTCATGAGGGCGACAAGGGCGAGGACGTCTCCCGTCTGGTCGCACGCCACCTAAATGTCGGTCGCCTGACGGCACAGCTCAGATCCGAGATCAACAATCTAGTCGCCCATCTCGAGCACCTCTGAAACCCAGATGCAGCAGCGGATGCCCTGGCCCGCTGTTGCATCTGCCATTGGTGTTTCATCTGATGAGATATGGGAGCAAGGTCGTGCCAAACCAAATGCTCAGGCAAAGACATTGATCCGCCTGGTTCAGAAGTACCCAGAGACGATTGAACATCTGGCGGAATTGTCCTGACCTATAGGCGCTGAAGTCGAATTTGCCTCCCCTCTCCAGGCTAACTAATCTTATAGTTTGACGTCGTTCATCCACGGGAGGAAGCCATGTGTCTGAAAGAACGGCTACCGCGGGCCAAGGCCGGAGAACACCATCAGACCACCAAGCGGCTGCTGAAAGGCTTTGCTGCCTTCACTTCCGCCCTGCTGTTCGGAAATGGGGAGACGAAAGGTCTTGTGCGCATGCTCGGTGCCGCATCACTCGAGGCGGGCAAGAATGTATCCCAGGCCATCCTTCGTGCCCCTACCCAGACTCCTTCAGAGAAAGATAACGAAACTCCACCTATACACTAGGAATGGACTTCCAAGTATCCAGGTGGCTCCCCAAGATTCGAAGATCCAGAGTTTAAAGAGTGTTAAAAGTCCAGCTCGAGCTGGATTTTATCGTTTGTGCGCCAGGCATGGCGCGCAAACTATAAGGACCACAGAAAGCGGTCACTCAGAGAAGAAGAGCAATTATCTACGTCGCCAGTGCCCCCTTACCCAGACTTTTCCACGCGAACAGGAAGTCGGAGACGAAGGCTGCAAATCGTCAGTGATAGCCGTGAAGAAAGCGGCGATTGAAAGTGCGGCCTTCGGCGATACCAAGATTATCAATTGCCCAATAACGTAAAGACAACCAAAGCCAATGGCACAAAACCAATAGTAGGTGGTGAACTCTGAAAAGAACCGGCTAACAAACCATCCTTCTGTTCCAATAACCGGAAGTAAATCATATTTAGCAAAGCAATATACCAAGAATAGGGGTGACATGAATAGCGGCAAGATCACCGCCATGATTGCATTTAAAAACACCCACCTGAGTGTCAAAAACACTCTGCCAGGTTGCTGATTTTCGTTGTGCATACCCTATATCCCCTATCCTAGTAATAATGCTTATTCAGCAAGACTGGGTTGCTATAACAAGTTACTTCCTCAGCATATTCCTATGGACATGTTCTGTTATCCCACCCTTTTTATCGTCACAATCTTATATTCTCTTAAGCACTAGTCACCCCGTTGTGTTGTCCATCCGATACTGCGCGATCATGCCGTCCACGATGCGCTTGACGACTTCACGTGCCGTTTCAAACTCTACGTCAAACCACTCACGAGGCCGGTAAGTGCTTCCATCGAGGCTGTGCAGCAAGACGTTGACCCGCTGAAGGTTAAGCTTAGCGTGGACCAGGCACTCAAACCACCGTGGATCGAGGTTGTAGCAGTCAAAGGAGGCCACGAGCTGGACAAGGGCCTCTAGGTAGGTCTGCTGTCGTTCAGTGCCTGCCAGGCGGCTCTCCAGGGCCTTCTCGGTGCAGCCGATCTTGTGCTTTAGCGCATAGATCTTGGAGCGATTGACATGAAGCCAGTCGGAAACCTCCAAGGCGGTCATTAGGTTGCTGCTACTCTCCGAGGGTTGCTCAGTACTTTTCGACTTAATCCATGGTGTCCGCCATCATGAGCATAGTGAACACGCCCAACATCTCCTAGCGTGCCTGTCGACACCGGAGCTATAAGTCCGTAAATCATCAAAACAGATTGTCCCCCCGACCCGCATGACCTTTCCTTGCTGGTGACCAAACCTGTAAGGATCGCGCCAT